>CAXUND010000020.1:37120-39600 GCA_964252445.1 uncultured Acidobacteriaceae bacterium
GCAGCGGCGCAGCTTGCTCCTGATCCGGATCGCGTCGCGCGTGTGGCCAAGCTGGTCGGCTCGATGACGCTTGAAGAAAAAGTCTCGCAGATGCAGAATCACGCAGCGGCCATTCCGCGCCTCGACATTCCTGCATACGACTACTGGAGTGAAGGCCTGCACGGCAGCGCCCGCTCGGGCTACTCGACCATGTTTCCGCAGGCGATCGGACTAGCCGCGACCTGGGACACCGGCCTGCTGCACCAGGTGGCGGAAACCATCTCGATAGAAGCACGCGCGAAACACAGCGAGGCCGTCCGGCACGGCAACCGCGACATCTATTACGGGCTTACCATCTGGTCGCCGAACATCAACATCTTCCGCGATCCGCGCTGGGGGCGCGGGCAGGAGACTTACGGCGAAGACCCGTTCCTGACCAGCCGCATGGGGGTCGCCTTCGTCAGCGGGCTCGAGGGCGACAGCCCGCAGTACCTGCGCGCGGTGGCGACGCCGAAGCATTTCGCGGTGCACAGCGGGCCGGAATCTGAGCGCCACCGGTTTGACGTCGAGCCATCCGCGCATGATCTCGCCGACACCTACCTGCCGGCCTTTCGCGCGACGGTGACCGAGGCGCACGCGCAATCGGTGATGTGCGCCTACAACTCGGTTGACGGCGCACCTGCCTGCGCCAATACGCACCTGCTGCAGGACACCCTGCGCCGCGACTGGCAGTTTGACGGCTTCGTGACTTCGGACTGCGGGGCGGTGAGCGACATTGCGGAAGGACACAAGTACTCGCCGGACATCGAGCATGCTTCGGTCGCGGCATTGCGTGCTGGCACCGACACCAGCTGCGGCACGGAGTACAGCTCCCTCAGCAGAGCCGTGCGGGACGGCCTGCTGAAGGAAAGCGAGATCGATGCGGCCGTCGAGCGACTGCTCCTGGCGCGCTACCGGCTGGGGCTGTTTGATCCTCCGGCGCAGGTCGAGTACGAACGCCTGCCGTTTTCCGAGGTTGATTCCGCCGCACACGCGCAGCTTGCCTTGCAGGCCGCGCGCGAGTCGATGGTGCTGCTCAAGAATGACGGCGTACTTCCCCTGCGCGCGCGGGGAAAGACCATCGGCGTGATCGGCCCGAACGCTGCGTCGCTCGCGGCCCTTGAAGGAAACTACAACGCCATTCCATCGCGGCCTGTCACTCCCTTGGAGGGCTTACGTACAGCACTGGGCCGGGACGCAAAGGTGCTGTACGCGCAGGGGTCAGGCTACGTCGAGCCGCTCCCGGTGCCGGTGCCGGAAACCTTGCTACGCATTGGCGCACAGTCCGGGCTGCGAGGCGAATATTTTGATCACGCGGATTTCAGCGGCAAGCCGATCCTGACCCGGACAGACAAGCAGATCGATTTCGACTGGAACGGCGCCAGCCCCGCTGCGGCCATCCCGGCGCATGCGTTCGCGGTGCGATGGACGGGCACCATCGCGGCGCCGGTTCCGGGCGATTATCGCTTCACGCTCACCTTCGCCTCCTGCTATCCCTGCCGCGACACCGAGGCGGATGCGCTTTCCTTCGACGGAGTGCGCGTTGGAGAGCAACGAACAGAAGCGAAGGAGTCTCGCGGGAACGACGGACCGGTGTACACGCTGCACTTTGCCGATACCAGGCCGCACTCGATCAGCATTGAGTACACGCATGCGTCGGAACTGTTCGGGGCGGGCATCACCCTGAACTGGTTTCCTCCCGCAGCGGCGCTGCAGGCAGAGGCAGTGCAGGTCGCCCGGCAGTCCGACGTGGTCATCGCCTTCGTCGGTCTCTCACCCAACCTCGAAGGCGAAGAGATGCCGGTCAAGGTGCAAGGTTTTTCTGGAGGCGACCGCACCGATCTGAAGCTGCCGGCGGTGCAGCAGCAGATGCTTGAGGCGGTGGCCGAGGCCTTGAAGCCGACCGGCAAACCGCTGGTGGTGGTGCTGATGAACGGCAGTGCGCTGGCTGCCAACTGGGCGCAGCAACATGCGTCGGCGATCCTGGAGGCGTGGTACCCGGGGCAGGCTGGCGGCACGGCTATTGCTGAAACGCTCGTCGGCGCCAACAATCCGGCGGGCCGTCTTCCAGTTACGTTTTACAAGTCGATTGAACAGCTGCCTGCCTTTGATGACTACTCGATGCAAGGGCGAACCTACCGGTACTTCAGAGGCGAGGCTTTGTACAAGTTCGGGGACGGGCTAAGTTACACGCGCTTCACCTACTCGCATGCGGCCTTGTCCTCAAGCAGGATTGCCGCGGGCGACGAGCTTTCGGTCAAGGTCGAGGTGACAAACTCAGGAGACGCCGAGGGCGACGCAGTGGTGGAAGTCTATGTCAGGCCGCCTGCCACTGAGCTTAGTCCGATCCACGCACTGGCAGGCTTTACCCGCGTACACCTGGAAGCCGGGCAACGTCGCACGGTTTCCATCAGGATCGATCCGCGGCAGCTCAGCCTGGTGGACAGCGAGGGGCATCGAGC
>CAXUND010000021.1:0-38158 GCA_964252445.1 uncultured Acidobacteriaceae bacterium
GGCCTCAACGGCAACGTAAAGAGCACCTAGCACCTTCTGATCCACTCAGCCCCACGCTAACTGGGTGGAAGCCGGATACGGGTGCCTCACCTCTCAAACTCGAGAGTGGGCACCCGCTTCCATCCTCTATGATCGATTAGGTGGCTAACCTCCCTCTTCTTCGATCCGCACGACGGCAGCCTCTGGCGGTCGCAGGATTCGCGCTGGTTGCCCTCTTCGTTGTCCTGGCACTCGGCGCACCTTTGCTCGCGCCATACTCTCCCTACGCCATCGATCTTCCACACCGGCTTGCGAGCCCAGGCGGAGCCCACTGGTTCGGCACCGATGAGCTGGGCCGCGACATCCTTTCCCGCATCATCTATGGCTCCCGCGTCTCGCTCATCGTTGCCGGCTCCGTGGTTGCCTGCTCTCTGGTTCTGGGGGTCTTCCTCGGAGGAGTAGCCGGCTTCTATGGCGGCGCTCTCGATATTTTTCTCAATATCTTCATGATGAATGCCTTCAGCGCGCTGCCAGGCATTCTGCTCGCGATCGCCTTCGTCGCCTTCCTCGGTCCGGGCTTGCTGAACCTGGTGCTCGCGCTCTCGATCGGCGGCTGGGTAGGCTATGCTCGCCTGGTGCGCGCGCAGGTGCTGTCGGTACGCGAGCGGGAGTTCGTCGAGGCAGCCCGGGCTCTCGGTGCGTCCGACCTCCGCATCTTTGGCCGCCACATCTTTCCCAACATCCTGCAGCCCCTGATCGTGCAGGCTGCGATCGGCATGGCCGGCACCGTGGTTGCCGAGGCGACCCTGAGCTTTATCGGGCTGGGTGTGCCGGCGCCGACCGCGAGCTGGGGCAGCATGCTGAACGACGCGCGATCGCACCTGCTTGACTCACCCCACCTGGTGGTCTTTCCCGCCCTGGCTGTCATGTTCTGCGTGCTCTCCTTTAACTTCATCGGAGACGCCCTCCGCGACTATCTCGACCCGAGAACGCGCATCTCTGTCGGACTTTAGGAGCGCTTACCCGGCGGAGAATCGTCATCCTGAGCGCAGCTGACGACTGGCCTTGAGGCACACCCTGAAACTTGGCATCATCTCCGACACCCATGGTCTTCTGCGCCCCGAGGCGCTCACTTCGCTCGCAGGAGTAGATCGGATCCTGCACGCCGGGGACATCGGCGATCCGCACATCCTGGATGCTCTGGCTCGAATCGCCCCGGTCACCGCCATTCGCGGCAACATCGACACGCGCGGCACTTGCGCCCAACTGCCTGCCACCGAATATGTCAGCGTGGCCGGACGCAATCTCTACATGGTGCACGATGTGCACGCGCTCGATCTTGACCCGGCCGCAGCCGGGATAGTGGCCGTGATCAGCGGGCACTCTCATAAGCCCGGCGTCTCGTGGAAGCAAGGCATTCTGTACTTCAATCCCGGCAGCGCAGGTCCGGTTCGCTTCTCGCTGCCTGTGTCGCTGGGCTTGCTTGAAGTGACGGAGCAGACAATCGAACCGTCTCTAGTGACTCTGCTCTAAGTTCGTATGCGTGGATTCACCAGCACATACACCACGTCCGTCAGCAGATTCACCAGCACATAGGTCAGCCCGATGGCCAGGATGCAGCCCTGCACCAGGGCGTAATCGCGGTTCGAGATCGCCGAAACCGTCAGCCGTCCGAGCCCGGGCCAGGAGAAGATCGTCTCGGTCACGATCGCGCCCGCCAGCAGCGCGCCGAACTGCAGCCCCACCAGCGTGATGATGGGGATCAGCGCATTGCGCAGTGCGTGCCGATACACCACCGTTCGCTCCGGCAATCCCTTGGCGCGCGCCGTGCGAATGTAGTCCTGTCCGAGTTCTTCGAGCATGGCCGTGCGCACCATGCGGGTCAGGATCGCGGCCAGCGCGCTGCCCATGGTCACCGCCGGAAGGATCAGGTATTCCGGACCGGCGGCGCCTGAAACCGGCAGCCAGCCCAGGCGGATCGAGACCAGCAGGATGAGGATGGGGCCGAGCGCAAAGCCCGGGAACGAAAGCCCCAGCAGGCTGACGAAGCCGAGAACAGTATCCTGCCATCGGCCGCGCTCTAGAGCCCCGGCAACGCCCGCAGGCACCGCCAGCAGCAGCGCCAGCGCCAGCGCAGCCACCGTAAGCGCGACCGTATACGGGTAGCGAACCAGCACCAGGTGCGTGACCGAATCATTCAGGCGCAGCGAGTGACCGAGATCCCCGTGCAGCACCCCGCCCCAGTAGTGGGTGTACTGCGTCCCCAGCGGCAGGTCGAGACCATACGTGTGGCGCAGCGCTGAGATGTCGGCCGGGCGCGCGCCGTCACCAAGCATCTGCTGAATCGGGTCGCCCGGCACCAGGTGGATCAGCAGGAAGACAATCGAGACCACCAGCCAGACCACCGGCACCGTGTAGACCAGGCGCAGCAGCAGCGCGCGGATGGCCTTCATGCAGAGACTTTCTCCGGAGCAGTTCCAGAATCCGAGCCGGAGACCGTGCCGGAGAGCGCATCCGAGACGGATCCGGGCTCTGGTTCGGCTGCCGCTTCCGGCTCGGGCGCTTTCTCCAGGCGTACCTTGGCGATACGGTGGCCACTCATCTCGGTGATGATCATGCGGCGACCGTCAAAGTCAACCACCTCTCCGCCGGTGGGAATGCGGCCGAGCCGCGTCAGCAGGAACCCCGCGAGCGTCTCGACGCCGCCCTCGCGAGGCAGATTCCAGTGCATCTGCGTTTCCAGGTCCCGCAGGTTGACACTGCCGTCGAGGATCAGCCCTTCATTGCCTGAGGGCAAGAGCGGCGACGTGTCAACATCAAACTCGTCCTCCAGCTCGCCCACCAGCTGCTCGATCGCATCTTCCACGGTAACCAGGCCCACCGTTGATCCGTACTCGTCGACCACGATGGCCAGGTGCCGGCGGCGAAGCTGGAACTCCCGCAGCAGGTCCAGCACCGGCTTGGTCTCGGGAACCACCAGCACTTCCCGCATAACCTGCCGAAGGCGCAGAGCGGTGAAGGGCGATTCTGCGAAGCGCGTCGGAGCGGAGGCGCTGAAGTGCATCAGCCGCGCAATGTCCTTCGAATAGACGATCCCGACGATGTACTCCGGGCCGCGCACCGGATCATACACAGGCACGCGCGAATGCATCTCTTCGACGAACCGGGCACTCGCCTCCTCAACCAGCATCGACGAAGGCAGAGAAAAGATGCGCTGGCGCGGGATCATGATCTCGCGCGTGGGAACCTCGTTTACTTCAACCGCGCGGTGAATCAGCGACTCCTGGAACTCGGGCAGCATGCCCGAGTTGCGAGCCGCGGTCGCAATCAGCTTGAGCTCATCCGGCGAGTGTGCCGAGCTCTCATGCGGCATGGGCGTGTGAAAGATGCGGAGCACCAGCGCTGCCGAACGATTCATCAGTCGCACAATCGGACGCGTAATCGAGATAAAAATGCTCATCGGCGCCGCCACCGCGATCGCGAGCTCGTCGCCCTTGCGCAGCGCGAGCGACTTCGGCACCAGCTCGCCCAGCAGCACGTGCAGGTAGGTGATGGTCATTAAGGCAACCGGAGCGGCCAGCAGATGAGAGTAGACGTGCGCGTGAACGTTGGCCCGTCCGACGGGCGAAAGTTCATGCTCAAACAGCAGCGCGAGCGTAGGCTCTCCGATCCAGCCCAGTGCCAGACTGCACAGCGTCACCCCGAACTGCACCGCCGGCAGGAAGTCATCGAGATGCTCGCGCAGCCGCTCGACCGCCCGGGCGCCAGGGCGCTCTTCTGCGATAAGCTGCTGCAGGCGGGTCTTGCGCATGCTGACCAGCGCGAACTCTGCCGCGACGAAGAAGCCGTTTGCGAGGATGAGAACGGCGATCGCCGCCAATCGAAAGAGAAGGATGCCGATCACTCTTCAAGTTTACGGGATGCTCGCACCTCCGCCGGAACTGCAGGCTGCAACCGTGCGTACAAGACTGGTATGCTCATGCCGATATCGAGAACGCGGGAGACCCGAATGAAGACACGAATGATCCTGGCAGCAATGGTCGCGCTTGCTCCGGCCCTGGCGCTGGCCGCTGAAGGCACCTTCGACAAGACACTCAGCGTGAACGGGCCTGTGCTGCTGTCGGTAAACACGGGTTCCGGCTTCATCCACGTGACCCCGGGATCGGACAGTCAGGTGCACATCGTTGGCCATGTGAAAGCCGGCAACAACGGGGGCTGGCTCTTTGGGGCGGGTGACGGCGGCTCGGCTGACGATCGGGTGAAAGCCGTTCTGGCGCATCCACCGATCGAGCAGGCCGGCAACATCCTTTCGATCGGCAAGAACATGGCCATCAAGAATGTCTCGATCGACTACGAGATCACCACGCCGCGCGGGACGGACCTGAACGCGAACTCGGGCTCCGGCGACATCCGCATTCACGATGCAGGCGGACCGGTGCGGGCCAAAACCGGGTCAGGCTCGATCGAGGCGACCGGCCTGAGCGCGCACGTTTCGCTCGAGACCGGTTCCGGAGACATCCGGGGCGAGATGCTCTCAGCCATGGAAGTGAAGGCGCAGACCGGCTCAGGCACTATTGATTTGAAGAATGTGCAGAGTTCACTGTGGGCAGAGACCGGCTCGGGCGACCTTAAGGTCAGCGGCAAGCCCACCGCGCCTTGGAAGCTTGAAACCGGCTCCGGATCGGTGACGCTGAACACGGGCGGCGGCCACTTTGCCCTCGACGCCACCACCGGCTCCGGCGAGGTAAAGAGCGATCCGCCCATCACCATGCACGGCAGCATGGAGAAGCACCACGTCACCGGCGACGTCAACGGTGGCGGCCCGCAGGTCAAGATCGTCACCGGCTCGGGCGACGTGACCATTCACTAGGCTGTTTGCATCTTGCTGAAGGCCTCTTCGGCGCCCGCCTCCGCTTCCTTGTCAGAGACCACACGCAGGTCCTGGCCGACCGACCAGATATGGCCGAACGGGTCCGTCACCTGCCCGTAGCGCTGGCCCCAGAACTGGTCCTCGAGCGGAAAGCGCACCTTGGCGCCTGCTTCCAGCGCCTTGGCCCAGGTGGCGTTCGCGTCCTCGACCTCAAGTGCGAGGATGACCGGGCTGCCGCCCAGCACCTCGGGTGTGCGCCCCTTCCCGTTTGCATATTCGGGAAAGTCGTCGGCCAGCATCAGCGAGCTTCCGTGCACGATCAGGTGCGCATGCATGATCTTGTCGCCGCCTGGAGCTGCGTGTCGCGACTGCTCCTCCGCGCCGAACGCTGCCTTGTAGAACTCGATCGCCGCGGCCGCGTCACTTACAGTGAGGTAGGGAATAAGTCCGAACTGCGCCATGGTCATCCTCCAATTGCGGCGCCAGTATACCGAGGCTGGCCAGGTCGCAAGCAAGAGTTTTCTTGCGGTTAAACTTGGGAGAGATGCTGTTGAATCGTCTTATTCCCTCCGCGCGGATTCGCCTGATCGTCTTCGATCTGGACGGCACATTGATCGACTCGCGCAAGGACCTGGTCACGTCCGTGAATGCCGCTCTGGTGCAGTTTGACCGCCAGCCTCTGCCCGAGGCGATGATCGCGTCATACATCGGCGACGGAGCAGGCATGCTGATCCGTCGCGCGCTTGGCGACCCCTCCGGTGAGACAGCCGAGGCGCTGGTGGAAGGCGCGCTGACTGCCTTTCTCGACTACTATCGCGAGCATAAACTCGACCACACGACCGTGTACGAAGGCGTCTTCCCGGCGCTCGACCTGCTCAGGCCCGGACGCGCGATGGCCTGCCTGACCAACAAGCCGGTCAACCCGTCGCAGCAGATCTGCGCCGCACTGGGCCTTGCTCCTTACTTCTTTCAGACGTACGGGGGAAACAGCTTTCAGACCCGCAAGCCGGATCCTGAAGGCCTGCGCGCCCTCATGCACGAAGCCGAAGTCGAGCCGACGGAAACAGTCATGGTCGGCGACTCCGATGTCGACATCCTCACCGCCCAACGCGCCGGCACCTGGAGCATCGGCTGCCGCTACGGGCTTTCGCCGCACACGGTCGAGACGATTCCACCGGACGCGGTGGTGGACTCGCCGTCAGAGTGGCCTGCTGCTCTCGGGCTCTGAGCGGGAGTAGCATTGAAGTATCCATGGATTTTCAGTTAGTCAGCGACTATACGCCGCGAGGAGATCAGCCTCGCGCGATTGAAGAACTTGTCTCCGGGACCAATGCCGGGGAACAGCACCAGGTCCTGCTCGGGGTCACCGGCTCGGGCAAAACCTACACTGTCGCCAAGGTGATCGAGGAGCTGAACCGGCCTGCGCTCATCCTCGCCCATAACAAGACCCTCGCCGCCCAGCTCTACCACGAGTTCAAGACCTTTTTTCCGGGAAATGCAGTCGAATATTTCGTTTCTTACTACGACTATTACCAACCGGAGGCCTACATTCCTTCCGGCGACTTATACATCGAAAAAGAAGCGACCATCAATGAGGAGCTGGACAAGCTGCGGCTGTCGGCAACTCGATCCCTGTTCGAGCGGCGCGATGCCATCATTATCTCTTCCGTATCCTGCATTTACGGCCTGGGTTCTCCCGAAGCCTACTATGGCATGCTGCTCTTTCTTGAAAAAGGTCAGAAGATCCGCCGCGAAGATATTACCAGGAAGCTGGTCGAGATACTGTACGACCGCACCGATGCCGACTTCCGCCGCGGAACGTTTCGCGTCCGCGGCGATGTAATCGAGGTTTTTCCGACTTATGACGAGAGTGCCTACCGCATCGAGTTATTCGGCGATGAAGTCGACTCGCTCTCGCAGATCGATCCCCTCTTCGGCACGGTGAAGCAGAAGTACGCGCGGCTCCCTATCTATCCCAAGAGCCACTATGTGGTCCAGCCGGAGCGCAAGCGTACGGCGATGGATTCGATCCTTGAAGAGCTGGAGTGGTGGGAGAAGGAGCTGGAGCAGCAGGGCCGCATGGTCGAGGCCAACCGCATCCACCAGCGCACCCGCTTCGACTTAGAAATGATCAAGTCGATGGGCTACTGCCACGGCATCGAGAACTATTCGCGGCACTTCTCCGGACGATCCCCAGGCGAGCCGCCGCCCACCCTGCTCGACTACTTTCCGCGCGATTATCTGGTCTTTATCGATGAGTCGCACGTGACTGTCCCCCAGATTCACGGCATGTGGCACGGCGACCGCTCGCGCAAGCAGAACCTCGTCGACTACGGCTTCCGCCTGCCCTCGGCGACCGACAACCGTCCGCTCAAGTTCGAGGAGTTCACCCACCGTGTCAACCAGGTCATCTATGTTTCGGCCACACCCGGGCCCTACGAGCTGACCAAGTCTGCGGGCATCGTTGTCGAGCAGATCATCCGACCTACAGGCTTAGTCGATCCCGAAGTCGAGATACGGCCGATCCGCGGGCAGATCGACGACTTACTCGCCGAGATACGCGACCGTGTGGCGAAGAATGAGCGCGTCCTGGTCACCACGCTCACCAAGCGCATGGCCGAGGACTTATCCGGCTATTACACCGAAGTCGGCGTGCGCTGCCGCTACATGCACTCGGAGATAGAAACGCTCGAACGCGTCAAACTGCTGCGCGACCTCCGCAAGGGTGAGTACGACGTCCTGGTCGGCATCAACTTATTGCGCGAGGGCCTCGACTTACCCGAGGTCTCATTGGTCGCGATCCTGGACGCGGACAAGGAAGGTTTCCTGCGCTCTTCGGGCTCGCTCATCCAGACCATCGGCCGTGCGGCCCGCCACGTCAACGGACGCGCCATCCTTTATGCTGACAAGCGCACCGACTCGATGAACCGCGCGCTCGACGAAACCGAACGCCGCCGCACCGCGCAGCGCGAATACAACGAAGAACACGGCATCACGCCCACTTCCATCATTCGCTCGACGGATATGTCGCTCGCGGCGATCCTGAAGGCTGACTACGCTGACCTCACCGACCCGGCCGACGAGATGCCCGACTTCCCCACTCAGCAGTCGCTCGATCTCCACGTCGCCAAACTCGAAAGCGACATGCGCGAGGCGGCCAAGAAGTTCGAGTTTGAAAAAGCAGCCAAGCTGCGCGATACCATCGCCAGCCTGCGCACAAAGGAGTTTCTCTTTACCTAGTGCAAAAAGAAGGGCAGCCGCCAGGCCGCCCTTCTTGCATCAGTCGAGGTTAAGCTGAGGCTAAAAGGTGAACTTTAGCCCAAACTCCAGCTGGCGAGGAGCGCCAAAGGAGTAGACGCCGGTTCCTGTGCCGACCCGGAACTGCTCCCGTTCCGCTGCGGTGGTACCGTTCGCCGTACCCGCCGCACCGGTCAACTGCTGCGATGAGGTCGTGCTGGCCATCCGGTTCCCGGCCGCGTCGAAGTTCGCCGCGTTCAGGATGTTGAAGGCATGCACGCTCGGGTTGATGGTAAGAGCCTCGCCCAGCTTGAAGGGATACCCGGCGGAAAGGTCGAACACACGGGACCAGTCGTTACCGACCTGACCCGCGGGGGCGAGGGGAACGCTCTCGATAACACCGCCGAGCTGGGTCATCTGGGTCGCGGTGATCAGGCCGCTGGCAACCACCGCCTGGCCGGCGGGGGTAAGTGTTCCCGCAACGGTTGAGTTGTAGTTCGAGATGACCTTGTTGATGCCGCCGGCGCCAAACTTGCGCATAAAGGCGCCGACATTGGTCCCCGGCAGAATATCTCCCGTCGTGCCGTCGCCGGTCACATCGTTCAGGAAGATGTCTCCGGCGCCCTGCACAGGCAGTGTGAGGGTTGAGGGTAGAGAGCTCGAAACGTGGGCGATGGCCGAAACCTCAATCCCGTAGGGTACGGTAAGGTCAAGTCCGATGGAGAACTGGTGAGTGCGGTCCAGTCCGTTTGGTCCAATAAACTTGGAGGGATTGTCAAAGTCGATCGCCGTGGTGCCGAAGTCCTGGTCATTGGCCGTTGAGACAAAGCGGCTGAAGGCGTAGGAAATGGTCACGTTGGTCGACCTGACATACTTGATCGGGTTGCTGGCACGCTGCTGGAGGTTGACCTGCAGTGCGTCGTAGTTGGAGCGTCCGCCCGGCACCAAGAACTGGACGGTACCAAAATTTTCGTTCGCGCCGGCGAAGGCAAACGTGGTTCCGGGGAAACCCTCCCCCGAAGTAAATTCCGAGTCAAGGCCGTTTCCAGCCAGGTCCTGGATAGTCATACCGCCGCCAGTCGGGTGAAGTCCCGGGCACGAGGCGATCGCGTTGTCGACGCTGGCGGCTCCGCAGCCGGCCAGCGTTGCAGCAATAGCGGCCGCGCCGCGCGCCTTGTCGAAGTAACGCGCCGCACCCACGTGGTTTTCGTCTATACCGAGCAATGTATGCACATTGGTGTTACGTACATAGTCGACGCTGACTATGGCCGTATGACCCAGCGCCTGCTGTATGCCGATGTTCTCCTGATAGGAGATCGGCGTCTTGTATTTCGGATAGAACAGTACATCGCCTGTATACGTGGAGCTCTCGGACATTGTGTTTCCAATGTAGGTGCCATTTGCTGCCGCCCCGGCGCTTAGGGTACCTGCCTGGTATTCCTTCTGCAGGTCGGCAATGGCGCCCGCTACCTTGCCAATCGGCTGGCCGCAGATCTGGGTAGCAATATCGAGACCATCCACGCTGGTAACGGGGTTCGCTACTCCGGGTATCGTGAACATTCCGCTGGGGCAGATGGCCGATGCACCGAAGAAAAGCCCACTCTGTAGACGCGCCGGGCGATCGAAGAGGACGTTATTCCAGACGTTGTTCTCGTAATAGAGACCCGCGCCTGCACGGATGACCGTCTTGCCCTTACCCGTTAGATCGTAGGAGAAACCGGCCTGAGGACCAAAGTTGGAGCCGGGTTGATGCACGCGGTTGCCTAGCCCGGGGCCAAGTTGGTCGAGCAGCGGAATCGCCGGGAGATCAGCATCATCGCGTCCCGTATCATGGATGTAGCGCAAGCCATAGTTCACGACCAATCGCGGAAGGACCTTCCAGGTGTCGCCGAGATAGGCGGTCACACGCGAGTCAAACTGCCCGCCACCGGGAAAGCCGAAGTTGGCAATCTCGGTGTCATACCCCTGGCCGTTGCCAAGCAGAGCACCAGTCGAGATGGCGCCATCGGAAAAGCCGACTGGGTAATTGAGGGGGTTCCCGGTGCCGCCGGCAAAAGGAAGCGTGTACGAGCCCGAAGTCATATACGCAAGGGTGGCGGGATCGTAGCTAGACTCGATCACCGGGCCGATACCGAAGAACGAGGCGAAGCCGCCTCCATACAAGCGCGTGTACCCTGCGCCGTAGCGGATGGCGTGGTTGCCCTTGGTGAAGCTGCCGTCGTACTTAAACTGGCGATTGCTCTGCACGGTCGTTTGTGGCGCCAGGTCGTTCGGACCAGAAGAGTAGGAGCCGATGGTAATGTTGGCGATGACGTTGCCGGGCAGGGCGGGATTGTTCACCAGAGGATTGAAGATACTCCCGCCGGCTGTCGCATCGGTGATGTGGTTGACGAACTTGAAGTAGCCCAGGCGGAAGCTGTGGCTGTAGTTGCCGGTCAGGAAGTCAAGGCCGCCACCGACGTTCGGGGTGTTGTCCTCGTTGTTATAGGGCGAGTAGTTATTCGAGCCACCGAAGCCGGCCACGTCTAAGTTGTGATGGTACGCGCCGCGAACAAAAGCTTTGACGCCGCGCGGGAGGTTGAAGTCAAAGCGACCCAGCAGCTCGAGCTCGTGGTAAGGTGAGCCGAAGTAAGGATTGGTGGTCGAAATATCCTGAAGCGCGCTTCCTGCCAGGTTTACCGGCGCATTCAGGTGCTGGGTGAAGTTCTCCCCGGAGAAGAAGTAGAATGCCTTGTCCGGAACGATCGGCCCCCCCACGCCGCCGGCCTCATTGTTGCGCTGCAGGTAGTTGTTCTGGCCGCCGGGGAAGTTTGCGCCGCCTGCGCGCTTGTCGCGGAAGTTGTAGACCGCGTCTCCGTGAGGAACGTTGCCCCCTGACCGGCTGACCACGTTGACCGAGCCCGAGGAGGTGATCGAGGTCGAGATATCGAGGTTCGACTGCGCGACCTGGAACTCCTGGATCGCGCTCTCAGAGATGTTCTGGGTGGTGGTGCCGACGTTTTCATCCGAGATGTCGAGCCCGTCAAGCTCGATACGGGCGGTGCGCCCGTAGCGGCCGCCGAAGGAGATCGAGGAGAAGCCGTTCTTGGTGGGATCGAAGTTGGTGCCGTCCTGGATCTGGACGCCGGGCTGCAGCTGCGCCAGATCCAGGAAGTTGCGGCCATTGAGCGGCAGGGTCTGGATCTCCTGCTGGGTCAGCACCCCCTGGATGGTGGTCTGGCTCGTGTCTACGGCGATCGAGCTTGAGGAAACCTCAACGGTTGTGTTCGACCCGCCAACCCCCAGTTGAATGTTGCCGTTAGCTACGTTGCCGACTTCGACCTCGATCTTTTCATCGGTCTTGGCAAATCCAGGAGCCTCAATCTGAATGAGATAGCTGCCCGGAACCAGCGAGCCGGCGGAGTAGGTGCCGCTGCCATTGGTCGTCAGGATCTTCTTCGATCCGGTGGAGGGCTGCGTCAGGACTACCTGGACATTCGGTACTACCGCACCGGAGGGGTCCGTAACGGTGCCCTGAATGGTTCCGGTCGCGTTTGTCACCTGCGCGTAGGAGGTCACTGGAGCAATGTTGATCGCCAGTCCTGTGAGTCCCAGGCACACAGACAGGGCCCAGGGACGACCAAACAGACAAAGAGGGTGGGTAGTAGTCATGCCCTCGCATTTGCAATTTGCGTACCATTACTGCGGTACCCAGCGGAACCACAATTCAATCGACTTATACCTCTTCGTGTCGACGGACGGGCAACAGACTGCATCCAGAATTGTCCCAGGTCTCGAAAACAGAAGAGCATCCTATGACAAACAGTAGGTTTCTGGAACCAATCACGGCTCCGCGAAGGAGACTAGACTCCTACCTGTGAGAACCGTCCTGCGCATCGCGATCCTGCTGCTGGTGACCTTGTGGCTGGGTGGGGTGATGTTCTTCCCGGTAGTCGCTGCCATCAGCTTTGGGGCGCTGCCGGACCCCCATGCAGCCGGCACTGTGGCCAGGCTGTGCCTGGTTGCCCTGCACCGGGAGGGCCTGGGTGCCGGCGCCGGCATCGTGGCGCTGCTTGCGCTGAGCGCGGCCATCTCCCAGGATCGACGCTCGAGAACGGTGCTGGGCCCGATCGCCGTGACCCTGGTGATGCTGCTGCTGACTGCTTTTTCGCAGTTCTCCATCATCCCGCGGATGGAGCGCCTGCGGCTGGGTGTAGGCGGGGACATCAACGCGGTGGCAAAGACCGATCCCGCGCGCCAAGGTTTTGATCGACTGCACCGCGCCTCGGTCGTGGTTGAGGAAGGCGTGCTCGCCGCGGGACTGCTCCTGGTCGTGCTCCTGGCGCGCGAGCCCCGACCGGGCTGAAGCCGGGTAGCCGAACGGCTGTAGTCTGGTCGCTGTGAGTCTAGCCCTGGTGCACAGTGCGGTGGCAGGCGTCATCGCGTCCATTGCCGACGTTTTCGGCGGCCTGCTGCTGGTGCGCGCGCACTGGGACAAGCGCTCCATTCGCTACTTCGTGGCCTTGGGCGCCGGCTTCATGATGGCGACCGCGGTGCTCGAGATGCTGCCGGAGAGCTTGCGCCTCAACGCGGGAGCCGTGGCGCCGATGCTCATCCTCACCGGCTACTGCGCCATGCACCTTCTGGAGCACACCATCTCCGCGCACTTCCACTACGGCGAGGAGACACACGCCGGCCACTTCATGGCCGCCTACAAGGGGTATTCGGTCCTGGGCGGCCTCGCCGTGCACTGCCTGTTTGACGGAGTCGCGATCGCCTCCGGCTTTGTGCTGTCGAGCTGGCTGGGCTGGCTGATCTTCCTCGCGATCTTCCTGCACAAGATCCCCGAAGGCTTTACCGTCGCCTCGGTCATGCTCGCCTCGGGCCGCAGCCGGAACACGGCGCTGGGGTCGGCGGTGGTGCTGGCCTCATCGACGATGGTGGGGGTGCTCGGGATCAGCCTGCTCCCGGAGCTGGTGCGCTTTGGGCTGCCGCTCGCGGCGGGGGTCGCGATCTACGTCGCAGCCACCGACCTGGTGCCGGAGGTCAATCGCGAGCCCGGCATCCGCATGGCGCTGGTCTTCTTCGCCGGGGTGGCGCTATTCGCGCTTTTGCGGCTTCTGGCGCCGGAACTCTAGCTCTTCCGTGTATATCGCCAAGCGCGGTCGTCGTAGCTTGGGCGGCTGCAAAAAAACAGCAGCCTCGCACCGTCTCTTGAGTCTCACTCACCGCTTGCGTGAACTACACCATCTGCTGTGACGAATATGTCGAAAGAGATCAAAGTTCTTGCTGGCGACAATGCGACTTGTCGTAACCTTTGCCTCATCTTGTATGAGAGTTAACTCGCAGCGGGCACCATCTTGGCCATCTGCCCGAAGGGAAGTGATGGACTCAAGCGGCTCATCAGGTAAAGCACACTGCTGAGACCCGGACGAATCTCCCGCTTACCGGCTTCGATACCTGCGATGGCCTTTTGGGCCAATACGTTCGGTGCCATGCCCTTTTGTCCTTTCATCTCTGTATCAAATTCGCCAGCGGTCAGCTTTGTTTCGACCAGCGGAGGAGCCAACTCGACCACTTTGACGTTTGTACCCTTGAGTTGCACGCGAAGGCAGCGCGTGAACGCGTGAAGTCCGGCCTTCGATGCGCTGTAGATCGGGGAAAGTGGAAACGGGATGTAGGCCAGGCCGGAGGATACGTTCACAATCAGAGCGTTCGGTCTGCTCTTAAGATGTGGCAGAAACTCCTGCACCATCTGCAACGGTCCGTTCAGATTGGTGGTTATCTCCTGCGTGACATCGCTTAGGGGTCTTGCCTGATTCATGTTGAGGTTGCGCATGATGCCCGCGTTGTTGATAAGCGTGTCGCAAGCCGGGAACTCTGCTTTAACCCGCTGCAGCAAGGCATGGATGTCGTCAGGTCTGCTCGCATCGCTTTTCATGATCTGGACGCCAGGCAAAGCAGACTTTGCGTCCTGCAACTTGCGTTCGTCGCGGCCCGTGATGATAACTACGTTGCGGCGCGCCAGCAGCTGCTTCGCCAACTCAAAACCGATGCCGCTTGTGCCACCGGTAATCAGAATCGTTCTTTCCTCAAGCTTCATGCCATCTCCTTGTGCAGGGCCGTCGCTTAGCCTCTCGATGAGCCTATGGGGCACTATAGTGACATCACTCTCCCTCGGGAAGAAGGCACTTGAGAGTGCAATATGAACCAAAAGGAGAGTGTCAGTAATGGACGAAGCACAGCTGTCCAAAGAGAACACCAACTCGCAGGAAACATACCCCAGCTGCCAGCCGGAACGACCGACTGACCCTCGCGTTGAGGCGCTGGTTCACGAGTTGATCGGCCATGTCGCCGACAAATGGACCATGATCATTCTCGAAGTGCTTGCAGAACACGGCGAGTTGCGCTTCACGCGACTCAGTGAGCAGGTGCCGAGGATCAGCTACAAGATGCTGACCCAAACCCTGCGCTTGATGGAGCGCGAAGGTTTTGTGGCGCGTACGATCCACGCAGTCGTGCCACCCAGAGTGGAGTACAAGCTGACCGAACTGGGAATGAGTTTGGCTGCTGCCTTCTGTACCGTCTGGATGTGGGCAGAGGGACATCTGGAGGAGGTAGAGCGCGCCCGTGCTCTATTCGATTTGAAGGTCGCACCCTCTAAGGTAGTCAGCAGGTCCTGAGAATGTATGGTCCGCCGCATGACTGCAAGGGTTGGCTTGATCGAGAAGACAAGTCTGCGCAATGTATTCGGCCTTTGGTTGGAGAACGTCTCTCCTTCCGCAGCTAAGCTGCCGGGCGCAGCTAAGCAAACCGTCCTGTCTCGTCGAACGTCAACCTGGGACCAGGCGGGTGGACCGCGTCGGGTCTAGCGTAGCCCAGGCCGCAAAGGAAATTAGACTGGATCTTTGTTCCGGCAAAGAACTCCCGATCCACGCCGGCATTGTCGAAGCCCGACATGGGCCAGCAGTCTAGGCCCAAAGCCCGGGCCGCAGAAATCAGGTACGCGCCCTGCAGAGTTCCATTGCGCATGCCCATGCTCTCGGTCATCCCCTCGTGTGCTTCAAGTATCCCGAGAACTACAGGAACTCGTTCGGGAGCAACCAGCTTTGGCAAGCTATCAGCAAAGCGGAGATCGTTGCCGATGATAACGGTGAGGGGCGCGGCAAGAATCTTAGGCCTGTTCGGAGCCAGCGCGACAGAAGCCAGCTGAGCCTTGCCCTCCGGGCTGCGCACCTAGACAAGTCGTGCCGGGCATGTAATTGGAGGCGGTGGGTCCCCACTTCAGCAGATCGTAGAGCCGATGCACCATGTCGTCCTCGACAGGTTGATCGGTCCACTCCTTAGGAGTTCGCGCTGTGTAAAACAATTGATCAAGAGATGGCGACGGCAGGGCAGTTTTCATAGATTTTTGAGTTCTTTCATCTGAGCATTCGGACGTGGGTCCTCAGGAAGCACCTGACCCGCGTCGGGTGCTTCCTGGGCCGGGCACCGCTGACTGCGCTCAGTTACACCAGCGACATGCCGCCGTCGATGCGTAGTTCGGTGCCGGTAGTAAATCGGGCATCGTCCGAGGCGAAGTAGAGGGCCGCTGCTGCAATTTCCTCGGCTTCGCCTATACGTTGTAAGGGCAGCTTCGCAATCATCTGTCCAAAGAAGGCCATCTGTTCGGCCGTCAGACCCATCTTGCTCCCGATCGGGGTGTCGATCGGTCCGGGTGTAATGGTGTTCACGCGGATGCGACGGGGAGCCAGCTCCACAGCCAGGCTGATCCCGAGCGATCGAAGGGCCGCTTTGCTTGCCCCATATGCGCTGGCGCCGGACATACCGAGAACAGCAGCCGTTGATGAGGTAAGGATGACGGAACCACCGTCGGATAAGACAGGGGCGGCATGCTTCAGTAGGAAGTAAGGGCCGCGCAGGTTGACATTGAAGATCTCGTCGAACTGCGTCTCTTCCATCTGCTCAAGGGCAAGGAGTCTTGCGATCCCTGCGTTCACAAAAAGTACGTCTATATGCCCGTGCTTTTCCTTCACATGTTGAACGAGAGCTTTGGCCGCCGATGAGTCCCCTGCATTCGACTGGATTACCTCGATACCAGGCATATCTAATCGTGCGGCATCCACTCCGCCGGCACTACTTCCGGTGACGATCACCGTTGCGCCCTCACTCTCGAACAACTTCGCTGTCGCTGCGCCCATACCGCTTGTTCCGCCTGTGATCAGTGCAACCTTTCCCGCCAGCTTCTCCATGTGTCCGCTTCTCCAAAGTTCTTAGGGTCTCAATGAGCAGCATTCCCGGCACGCGTGAAATCCACCGAAGATGCCCTTCGTGTTCTCTGGGTTTGGAGTGGACGAAAAACACCGGCGGTGCAACAATAAGCAAACAGGAAACTCACTGTTTCTATGGTGAAACAATAGTGAGGTGCAAGTGACGAATCTGAATGAGCTTCACTACTTTGCCCTGGTAGCGCAGACGAGAAGTTTCACCTCGGCGGCGGAGCGCCTCGGGCTGCCTAAATCGTCCGTCAGTCGCGCGATCACTTCCTTAGAAAAGCGTCTCGATGTTCAACTCCTCCAGCGGACAACTCGTCATGTCCGGCTGACGGAAGCAGGGAAGCTCTACCTCACCCATTGCCAGAGAGCCATCGAGGAGACAGAGCTGGGTGAAATCGCGATAGGCGCCATGATGGCCACCCCGAAAGGCACATTGCGCATCGGCACGCATATCGGGTTTGCGCGTTTCGTTCTTGAACCACTGATGAGTAAGTTTTTGCTCCTGTACCCCGACGTAAACGTTCATATTGACCTGCTGCAGACCAAAGAGCGGCAGAGCGATGAAGGGCTGGATCTGGTCATTCGCGCCGGCCCGTTGGAAGATTCTGGTTGGCTGGTCAAGCCCCTCATGCAGATGCGATTTGGCCTCTACGCGAGTCCCAGTCTGCTTCAACAGCATCGACGACCGGAGTTGCCTGCCGATTTGCAGCGGTACCCGTGCATACTGTCCAATTGCACCACGCTCGGCGAACCAGGAGGTTACGCTGTATGGCGGTTACAGCGGGAACGGGAAGTGCGCGAGGTGCAAGTGACTGCCCGAGTCGCGGTACCCGACCCGTCCGTACACCATCAACTTGCCCGGAAGGGTGTGGGCGTCGCCATGCTCGGTCAGGCCGAAGCTGCAGAAGATGTAAAGGCACGCAGACTCGTGCGGCTCTTGACGGACTGGGAACCGGAGCCGATCAAGCTATACGCCCTACATCCTTCGCGTCTCGCCGCTTCGCCGAAGGTGAGGGTTTTCCTCGAGTTCTTGGGAAAACAGCTTACGATCGCGTCAGATCCCAAATCGGTGACTTAAGCCATAGCCCAGATGAGTCATCGACACCACTTCCGAAGCACTTCTCCTCGTAACCGGTCGCCATCATCGCAAGACTCTACTGAGTCAGTGACTCGCTCGCTGCCGCTCTGCCCACAGCCGATAGAGCCCCCAGGCCGCGAGCGTGCAGCAGTCCTTGATGCGGCTCTCAAAAATGGCCTGCTCGAACTCGGCCACCGTCAGCGTGTGCAGCGTCAGGTCATGCTCTTCGGCGTCAAAATCCGTGTCGCCGGCCCTGAGACCGGTGGCCAGGTACGCATGCTGCAACTGGTTGGCAAAGCCGTAGGCCACGTACATGGATCCGAGATGGGTCATCGTTTCGGCGGTGAATCCTGTCTCCTCGCGCAGCTCGCCGCGCGCTAGCTCCTCCATGTCGACATCGGCCTCTTCCCAGCCGCCCTGCGGGAACTCAAGGCAGGTCTCCTGCACGGTATAGCGAAACTGGCGGACTAAGTGCAGCCGGTCTCCATCGAGCGGGATGATCACCGCGCAGGGATGCTTGTCGACCACGCCATAGATGCCCGGAGCACCGTTGGACCGCTCGATCGCGTCCTCGCGCACGCTCATCCAGCGGTTGCGATAGACCTCTCGGCTGCTCAGCGTCTTGATGGTCTTCAGCGTCATGGGTTGGATTGTACCCGCCACGCTTGACTGGCTTGCTACCTCGGCGGCGGTACTTTAGGGTAAGTCGGGGGCCATTGTGAGCGAGGCGCTGTTCTTAGGAATGGATGTAGGCACGGGCGGCACGCGCGCGCTGCTGATCGATGATGCCGGGCACATCGTGGCGGCGGCCTCCTCCGAGCATGCGGCCTTTCGCGCACCGGAACCGGGCTGGGCCGAGCAGGACCCAGCGGATTGGTGGCAAGCCTCGCAGCAGGCGATCCGGGAAGTGCTGGCCCGGGTGCCTGGGGCGAAGATTGAAGCGATCGGGCTGACCGGTCAGATGCACGGCGCAGTCCTGCTCGACGGTGCCGGGGAGGTGCTGCGGCCGTCGCTTATCTGGTGCGACCAGCGCACCGGTCCCCAGTGTGACTGGCTGCACGCTGAGCTGGGGCGTGCGCACCTGATCGACCTGGTCGCCAACCCGGCCCTGCCGAACTTTACCCTCACCAAGCTGCTGTGGGTACGCGAGCACGAGCCGGAGCTCTATGCCCGGGTCGCGCACCTGCTATGCCCCAAGGACTACGTCCGGTATCGCCTGACCGGCGCCTATGCAATGGATGTGCAGGAGGCTTCGGGCACGCTGCTGCTTGACGTCGCCCACCGGCGCTGGTCGGGTGAAGTAGCGCGGGCGGCTCATGTCAACGAGGCATGGCTGCCGCAGCTTTTTGAGTCGCCCGAAGTCTGCGCGAAGATCTCGGCGTCAGCAGCCTCCGCGACCGGTCTGCAGGTGGGTACGCCAGTGATCGCAGGCGCCGGAGACCAGGGCGCAGGCGCGGTCGGCATGGGCATCCTCGAACCTGGCTCGGTCTCGGTCACCATAGGCACCTCGGGAGTGGTCTTTGCCGCAACCGGCGAGCCTACGCGTGACCCTGAAGGGCGTCTCCATACCTTCTGCCATGCTGTGCCGGGACGCTGGCACGTCATGGGCGTGACTCAGGCAGCGGGGTTGTCGCTGCGCTGGCTGCGCGACCTGCTCGCTCCAGGCGTGGATTACGACGCGCTCACCGACGAAGCTGCAAAAATTTCGGCAGGCAGTGATGGCCTGCTCTGGACGCCGTATCTGCTGGGCGAGCGCACCCCGCATCTTGATCCCGGTGCGCGGGCAGCCTTCGTGGGACTGACAGCCGGCCATAGCCGTGGGCACCTGGTGCGAGCGGTCCTCGAGGGTGTCGCCTACTCGCTCAAGGACAGCTTCACCATCTTTGCCGAACTGGGCATCCCGGTGCGCGGCGTGCGCCTGGGCGGCGGGGGCGCGCGCGGACCCCTCTGGCGGCAGATCCAGGCCGATGTCTACGGCCATACGGCCGACGTCCTGGTCGCCGAGGAAGGCGGCGCCTTTGGCGCGGCCCTGCTCGCCGGGGTCGGCGGCGGCGCCTGGGCAACGGTTGAGGACGCATGCGCGTCGGCGATCAAGGTCGCCTCTCAGATCACACCCAATCCGGATGCGGTCACTCGCTACCAGCAGGGCTACCGCGGGTTCCGGCAACTGTATCCCGCGCTGAAGGATATTCGCGGCTAAGCCAAGCCCGCCACGGCTAGCTCCCCATCTCGATCTCTGGTAAGTGCGTCTTGTCGGGCAGAGTGCATGCCGCGCCCTGCTTTCCTGCCTTATCGGGCGCCCACGCCTGAAGAGCCGGCCATTGGGGCAGCCGTCTCTTTTCAAGGTAGCTTCACGCTGGATCAACACAAACAATTTACCAACGAGAGAAGGCAGGAAGCGCGCCCGGAGAACGGCTCTGTGTGCGAAGCCGAAGCCACTTCCCTGAATCAATGGCAAAATCCCGAGGAGACATAAGGTTGAAAACAGTTGTAATGACAGTGGTACTGATCGCTTCCGCGCCCTTGTCGGCGCAGACCTCGGATCAGCCTGCGCCGTCTGCGGACTGCAACACGATCACCGTCGTAGGCGCACCCTGCACCTGGCCGAACAACAATCCGCCCGGCCTGCAGAAATATCTCGGACAGATCGATCCCAGTGGAACAAGGACCAACATCACTGAGCCTTTTCCCCCAGCGCCGCCCGTAGTTCCGGTACGTACTCGTACCCCGTTCTTTATCGGCGCCGTCTACTCGCTCCAGAGTGAAAACCTGGATTTCAGCCCGCCGGCGCCGAACGGTCCGGGCAATTACGTGCCGAACAACCATGTCAGCGATGGATTTACGGTGCTGGCGAAGCGCCAGTGGAGCGACCTGCGAGGGCTGGAAGCACGCGCTGAGGTAATCCGCTATAGCGTCTTCGTCGATTCACTGTCGCTCAACCCAGGCGAAAACCATACCGACTCGCTCACCATCGGGCCCAACATTCAACATCGCTTGGGCACCCTGGTTCCCTACTTCACGCCACAGGTCGGCTACCTCTACCAATATCGCTCGGGCGTCAAGGTGGCGGCGGCAGCGGGCTTTGACCTCAAGGCCGGCAGGCACCTCACCATCCGGCTCGCGGACATGGAGTACGGTTACGCCGCGGCGCAGTTCGTCAAGGCACACACCAACCCCCTGCATGGCCGCGAAAAGTTGAGCACGGGCATCTATTGGAGCTTCTAGGGATCGCTCAGCGGGAGCAATGCACGGGAACCGACTAGGTCAGTTGAGAAGGCGGAGGATCACTGATGATCAAGTTTTCGGCAACCACTGAAGAGACAGCATGGGCACCAGAGTCGACCAGCGCAAGGAGAGTTGTGGACGAACTGACACTCTTACCCTGCCCTTTTTGCGGAGGTCTCGCGGCCTCTGCAGGCATCCTGAGCCGCTACTGGATTGCCTGCACGGATTGCAACTGCAGAACCCCGGCCGCGAAACGCATGACCGACGCGATCGAGCTATGGAACCAGCGGATGCGGAGCCCCGCGCAGCGGCTGGCAAAGAATGATCGAGACGCTCTCTGATAGAGCTGGACGAGGAGCCACTTCAGCACCTATGATTAGTTCGCACTACGAAAGACTTTGAAGAGGGCTCATGACACATCCTGTTGCCGATAAGACCTACCCGCTCGAACAAGCGCTGCGCGCCCAGAAGGCTCTGCGTGACCTCGCTGGCCTCGAACCTGAACAATTTCCCCTCCAGGCTTTTGTGGGGATGATCAGCGACGAGGTGGAGGCGCTGCGATCCCAGGGCCGCACCGACGAGCAAATAGCGCAAACCATCGAGGCTAGCTCCAGCATCAAGATTACTGCCGAAGAGATCGTCGCCCATTATGCGCCTCCGGAGCAGAGGCACTGGGATCACGATCAGCACCCAGAGTAGCCGCCCGTACCAGGCCTTCCAGGCCGGCGATCAGGGCACGTCGTTCCTCGGGGAGCATCGCTTTGAACAGCTTCCCGATGTGCTGTTTGAACTGTCCGTTCGCGCTGTTCTGAAGGTCTGCTCCGGTCTTTGTAATCCTGACCAGGACCAGGCGTCGGTCAGAGTCGCTTCTTACCCGAGCGATCATGTCCCGTGACTCGAGACTATCGACGGTCTTGGCCACGGTGGCCGGCTTCAGGTTCATGCGACGCGCGAGCTCGCCCATGGCCATGCCTTCGCCATCCGGCGGAAGCAGGTTCAACGTCATGAACTGGGTAGCGCTCAGCCCCGCACCCTGGAAGCGATTGAAGTTTGTGGCCTGGATCATCTGCCGGACTGAAAACCAGGCATCCAGAAAGCGCGTGACGTCACTCTTCATCAATGGACTCGGCTCTCTAGCTCGACGCCAGCTCGCGCGCGCGCTGGGTGGCGCGCATCACTGCCTTGATCAGCGTGACCCGGAGCCCGCCTTCTTCTAACTCGAGCAGTCCGTCCGCGGTGCAGCCGCCTGGTGTAGTGACGGCGTCTTTCAGCAGTGCTGGATGCTGGCCGGTTTCGAGCACCATCTTCGCCGCACCGAGCGCGGTCTGCGCGGCCAGCAGCGTGGCCGTATCACGCGGCAGCCCGACCTTCACCCCGGCTTCCGCCAGCGCCTCAAGGATGATGTAGATGTAGGCGGGTCCGCTGGCCGACAAGCCCGTCACCGCATCCATGTGCTTCTCGTCGACGGCGACGGCGCGGCCCACGGTCTCGAAGACGCGGTTTGCGAGCTCCATCTGCGCGTCCGTAACATAGCGGCCGCGGCACAGCCCGGCCATGCCTGCGCCCAGCATTGAGGGCGTGTTCGGCATGGCGCGGACCACCGGAACGGCTAACCCGGCCGCCGTCTCAATGGCCGCCGTCTTGACCGAAGCGGCGACCGAGAGTACCAGGGTGTTGGTGGTGAGACTCGGACGGATCGACTCCACCAGGGCCGGCACCTGCAGCGGCTTGACCGCCAGGAGGATGATGTTCGCCCCCGCGGAAGCCGCCACATTGTCCGTCGTCACCTCTACGCCCCACTGCGTGGCCAGCAGTGCAGCGCGTTCAGGATGGGCGACGGTGGCGACGATCTGGCTTGGCGAAAACAGCTCGCGCTTCAGGAACGCCTCGAGCAGGATGCCGCCCATCTTGCCCGCGCCAAGCACGGCCACCCGCGTCTGCTGGTCCGCAAAGTGCGAGCCGATCTCACTGCCGGCTTCGGTGATCTCACGCGCCCGTTCGGCCATCACTTCCCCGCCTTCTGCGTCTGGATCCAGGCCGCGATCCGTTCGCTCAGGACATTCAGCGGCAAAGGACCGGAGTCGAGCACCTGGTCGTGAAAGGCGCGGTAGTCAAAGCCGGATCCAAGCGCCTGCTGCGCCTGGGCGCGCACTTCGAGGATCTTTAGCTGGCCGATCTTGTATCCGAGCGCCTGCGCCGGCCAGGCCACGTAGCGATCCGTCTCCGACTGCACCGTCGCTTCATCAAGACCGGTATGCGCGTGGAAGTAGTCGACCATCTGCTGGCGCGTCCAGTGCTTTGCATGCACGCCGGTGTCGACCACCAGTCGCACCGCGCGAAAGATGTCGGTCTCAAGCCGTCCATAGTCGGAGTAAGGGTCCTGGTAGAAGCCCATATCCTTGCCCAGCCGCTCGGAGTAGAGTCCCCAACCCTCGCCGTACGCCGTGTAGTGCAGGTACTTGCGAAACTCCGGCATCCCTGTCAGCTCACGCGCTATCGAGTTCTGCAAATGGTGACCCGGCAGCCCCTCGTGGTAGGCGATCGACTCGACATTCGCGAGCGACCGGTGCTCGAAGTCGTAAGTATTCACAAACACCCGCCCAGGCCGCGAGCCGTCCGCGGTGCCCGGGTTGTAGTAGGCCGGCGCCTGGTCCTTTTCAAGATAATCCGGAACTGCTTCCACCTCGAGCGGAGCCTTGGGCAAGCGCCCGAAGTACTCCGGCAGCTTCTGCTTCATCTGCGCCAGGTCGGCACGATAGATGCCGAGCAGCGCCTCACGGCTGATCGGATGCTGCTTCGGGTCCGCGGCCACCGCGGCCCGGAGAGCCGCAAGATCGGCATAGCCGAGCTTCTTCGCGATGACCAGCATTTCCGCTTCGTCGCGCGCGACTTCATCGAGGCCGATCTGGTGGATCTGGTCCGGAGTCAGGTCAGTAGTCGTCGAGCGCTTCACGCGAAAGGCGTAGTAGGCGTCCCCATCCGGCAGCGACCACGCGCCCGGCTCGGCCCGACCCGCCGGAACGTAGGTCGACTCCAGGAACTTGGCAAAGCGCGCGTAGGCGGGTTTGACCTGCTTCTCGATCGCGTCCAGGATTAGCGTCCGCAAACGTGCCTGATCGTCGGCCCCCATGCCCGCAGGAAATTTCCTGAGTGGCCGCGCAAACGGGCTCTCCTCAGCCTTCACATTCGCCAGCGTATTGGTCTGGACCAGCACCTTCTCGAGCAGGTACTTCGGCGGCACTCGCTTGTCGGCGATGCCTGCCTCCATGTTGTCTGTCACCTGGGTCAGGACACGGGGAACCTGGTTCAGACGCGCCGCATAATCCTCGTAATCCTTGACCGTCGAGAAGCGCAGCACGGAAACCAGCTGCGGCAGCCCGATGTGCACGCCGTTGAACTGGTCGACCGGCATCTCCCAGGGCTTGAAGACCGCTTCGGCCTGCTCGTCCACGAGTTCCTGGACCATGAGCGTTTTCGACAGCTGGACCTGGTCAGGAAGCCCTGCCGTGTCGATCGCGGCCAGCCGTGCCAGGTACTCGCTGCGCCGCGCCAGCCGCTCGTTGTAGGCTGCGGCAGATTGGTCATCAAGCTGATCGTTATATCGAAGGTCGCCGATGGAGGAGGCAAACTCGGGCTGGTGCTTCAGCCGGTCCTGCCACATCTCATCGAAAAGAGCAGCAAGCGCCGCGCCGCGGTCAGCCACGCTTGCAGGCGCCGCATTAGCTGTGGGCGTAGCGGGAGCAGGAGGCAGCTGGCCCACGCGCACGCGCTGCATAGCTGTGGCGGTGTCTGAAGAGGGGAGCGCCGAAAGCGGTGCGGCTGCAAAACTGAAGGCCGACAGGAGAACAGCCAGGAACCCATCCGGGAGCCTAACCGGTAGCGAAACGCGGGCATCTTTCATGCGGGCACACCCCCCCCCGCGTGTGTGCCGAGTGTATCGTACCGCTCCGTCGCGATCTCGCCTAGCTATTCTCCGACCGCGACGTCGCTTGCATCGAGGAGCCGGTACAGGGTCGAGCGGCTGATGCCCAACAGGCGAGCGGCGCGCAGCTTGTTGCCGTGAACGCTGGCGAGCACCTGCTTGATGTGCCGGACAATGGCGCGGTCGAGGTTAGGATCGCTGGGGTCATCGATGGCAGCCGCGGGTGCGCCCTCACGCTTCACCAGGGCGATGCCTTCCTGGGGTGAGGAAAGCGAGAGCAGCGGCAGGTCGATCAGCCGCAGCCACTGCCCCTCGCAGAGCAATGCGGCGGAGTAGATCGTCGTTTCCAGTTCGCGCACATTGCCTGGCCAGCTGTGAGCCAGCAGGTGCGGCAGAACGCCGGGACCAAGACCGCGCAGCGGCTTGCCATGGCGCTTCGAGAACTGCTCTATAAAGTGGTCCGCCAGCAGCGGCAGATCGTCCCTGCGATCGCGAAGCGGAGGCAACAGCAGGCGTACGGAGGTGAGATGGTAGCTGAGATCGGCGCGCATGGTGCCCTGCAGCACCAGCGCTCGCAGCGGTTTCTCACAGCTCACCAGTACCTGCCTGGGCGCCTGGGCGCCGCCATTGCGGGTGTGCTGGTGCTGGAGCCACTCCAGCAACTGCAGCAGGCGGGCCTGCTCTGACACGTTCAACGAGTCCACGCGGGTCAGGTAGAGCGTGCCTCCGCGGGCTTCTTCAAGAGCGCGGGTACTCTCGCCTTCGGCAAAGAACGAACGCGCCGAGCAGGGCACAAAGCCGTCCGTGCGACGGGTTGCAAGGGTATGCAGAGTGCGGGCAGCCAGCAGCTTACCGGTGCCGGCCTCCCCCTCCACCAGGGCAACTCTCAGGTGATTGGCAAGGTAACGCATCTGCAGGAACAAACGCTCCATCGCGGGACTTCTGCCCACCATGCCGCCGAGCTTCCAACGCGGGTTCCCCGTCGTGCCGGGTGCGCCTGCTGTCAATGGTCCCTTGTGCGGCGTGGCCGCCCCTTCAGGACTGAGCGGAGCCATTGCCGCCGTTGCCGCCGACTCCGGCGTGCTCTCATTCCACTTCATCGTGAACTCCCCAGCAGCGACGCTTCCTTCAGCGACCAGCCGCTCTGTGGGGGTTATCGGCAGAGGGTTTGTGAGGATGAGACTCGTTGAACGCCCTACTTTGCAATTTCGGGAAAGTGGGAGCCGCTCAGGTCCAAAGCCGCACCAGGGTGGGAAAACGATCCACCACCAGGTACATAAGCGTTCAAGCCCGCGCGGGGCCCCTTCTCGAGGCACCGAAGAAACCGCAACTCTTGTTGCAGCCGGCCGGAGGTGAGAGCGCTCTCTAAATTACAATCTGGCCGAGCAGGCTCTTGCCTCCGGAGCACCCACCATGGCTGACACATCCACTATCGATCCCGCGCGCACGGCCATCCTGAGCATGGATTGTCAAGCAGGCCTGGTCTCCATTTACACCCGAGAGGGCAAGGACGCTTTTCTGACCCGGGTCGCAAATGTTCTGCGTCATGCTCGTGCTGTGGGCATGACCATCATCCATGTCCAGCTAGGCTTTCGCCCGGGACTCCCCGAGATCAATCCCCGAAACGCACTCTTCGGCCCAATCAAAGCTTCAGAGCAGCATCAGAGTCTGTTCCGGGAGCCGCTTGGGGCGATCCCGGAGATGATTGGGCCACGAGACAACGAGATCGTAATCACTAAGCGCCGGATCAGCGCTTTTGCCGGAACAGATCTCGCGATGATCCTACGCGCGAGTGAGATCGATACCTTAATCCTCTACGGCATAGCTACCAGCGGCGTTGTCCTTTCTACGCTCACCGATGCGGCCGATGCTGACTACCGTCTGGCCGTGGTTGGCGACTGTTGCGCTGACCTGGACGCAACGCTTCACGATTGCCTCACACAGCGATTCTTTCCGGCACGTGGCTCGGTCTTCTCGTCTGACAGTTTCATCGCAGCGTTGTCGAGGACGGATCGACAGCCTTAACCCTTCTCTGGAAGGCATCGTACCGGTCGCGAGTCGGGCCTTGCCCGTGGAAGGCCCGGCTTCTTCGTCGCCGACTATCTCGAGGGCGCTTTGCGAGCCACGCTCTTTTTGGCCGGTGCTTTCTTAGTCGAGGCCTTTTTGGAAGAGGTCTTCTTGGCGCTTGCTTTCTTGCCGGCCGTCTTAGCTCCATCGCTCTGATGAGCAGCCTTTTTGGCGGTCTTTTTGGCCGCTGCTTTTGCAGGCGCCTTCTTCCCCGATCGCGACGAGTGCTCCTCATGCTCAGGGTGGATAAAGCGGTTGAAGTTGCTCTGCTCGCCGTCCGCGGTCAAATCCTGCAGCACCAATTCGAGGTCGCTCGCGTCAAACTTCTCGAAGAACTCTTCCCAGCTGATTTCCTTCAGGTTGCTGTCGTTCTTGTTGGGTGCTTTAGGAAACTCCAGCCGTAGAATACCCGCGCCCGCACCGGTTTCTGTACTTGCAACCTCGGCCGGTTTTGCGCCTCGGGCCTCTGCCCACTCCCGAATCTCGTCATGGTTCCGCGTTGTCTTTGACAAAGCCATTGCCACTCCTCCTGCGCACTAGGAGGGCAGCACAAGATGTGCGGATGTATGCCGAAGTCGCATTGGTTTGAACCCTGTCGCGACATGAAGCGGCAACCTGATCAGGGACGGCGATACACGACCCGGCCGGCCCGCACGGTCACCAGCACCTGCGAAAACGCTCGCGCATCTTTCGCCGGATCTGCCGCCAGCACCACCAGGTCGGCGTCTGCGCCGGGCGCGACCCGCCCCTTGGTCGCCAATACCTTGAACCGGCTGGCCGGCGACACGGTCAGCATGCGCAGGATCGTCGGTGCATCGAGTCCGCACTTCTCCAGCGCCGCAAACTCATCCCCGGTCGTGTAGTCCGTCATGTAGCCGACATCGGTGCCGAATAGCAGTTCTCCGCCGAGTGAGTGAAAGCTGCGCACTTCCTCATAGATGGGATCAAGAAACGCCGGATCGGTCGTGACCGTGGTAGCAAACATCTTGAGCGTCGGCACCATGGCCATATGCTTTGACACCATGGTCTGAAACAGCTCCGGCGTTACGCCCGCAGGCACGCTGGGCGCATGCGCAAGTACGTCGACCCCGCTGTCGATGGCAATCTGGACGCCGGCCAGATCGGCGGGATGCGCGAAGGCGAGCTGCCCGTGCCGATGTGCAACCTCAACCGCTGCCGCGGCATTCGGCTCGGGCATGGGCAGAACCTCGTGCGGCTCGACGATCGAGCCGGTAAAGAGCTTGAGCACGTCGGCGCCATCAGCAATGTTGCGGGTCTCGACAGCGGCCGCTTCTGCCGGCGATGAGGGCTGCGGCAGGAAAGGCAGCAGGTATCTCGGCAGCGTGTCGCGCAGGTAGTACGGAGTCCCGTGCGGAGGGTATTGCGGCGATCCCGCGGTATAGATGGCGGGCCCGAGCAGCTCGCCTGCCTCAATCCGCCGCCGCAGCGGGATGGTCACTCGCAGGTCCGAGCCGACATCGACAACCGTGGTGAAGCCGCGGCTGGTGAGCATGTCGGCCAGCTGGGCATTCAGCACCGATGCGGATTTCCAGTCGCTGTTGAGCCACTTGGGCTGGGTAAAGTGGACGTGTGCGTTCCAGAAGCCGGCCGTCACCGCACAGCCCTGGCAGGGGATCAGCTCGGCACCCGGGGGTACAGGGAGATCTGTGCCGACCGCGGTAATCCTTCCATCCCGGATCAGGACCGTCGCATGCTGCAGGGGAGGGTCGTCGGGCGAGGTGTAGACCAGCGCATCCTGGATGGCGAGCGAACCCTGCGCGCGAAAGGCTGCCGGGTGCGGATGACGCAGAGGAAAGAACGCGAACACATACACCGCAACGCCGGTGACGAGGAGTACCATGACGACCCCGGCCGCAGAGGCGCGCAGCAGGCGTCCTGGCATCAATCAGGACCGTGGCCGGACACGTCTCGAAGGTTCATCCGAGAAGATGCGGCCGTCGCGAATATGCACCACGCGCTCGGCATACTCTGCGATGTCGGGCTCATGAGTGACCAGCACTATGGTGTTGCCGTGCGAGTGCAGCTCTTCGAACAGCGCCATGATCTCGTCGCCGGTCTTCGAATCGAGATTCCCGGTGGGCTCGTCGGCCAGGATGATCGAGGGCCGGTTGATCAGTGCGCGGGCGATCGCGACTCTTTGTCGTTGACCGCCGGAAAGCTCGTTCGGCCGATGATCCATGCGGGTGCCGAGATTGACAGCCGTTAACGCCGCCCGTGCCCGCTCCAGCCGCTCAGCGGCGGGCGTGCCGTTGTAAATCAGCGGCAGCTCAACATTGTGCAGCGACGTGGCCCGGGCCAGCAGGTTGAAGGTCTGGAAGACGAATCCGATCTCCTTGTTGCGAATGCGCGCCAGCTGGTCGTCATTCAGCTCCGAGACCAGGTGGCCGTTCAGCCAGTATTGACCCCGGGAGGGCGTATCCAGGCACCCGATCAGGTTCATCATGGTCGACTTGCCCGAACCCGACGGGCCCATGATGGCCACATATTCACCGTGGCGGATGCGCAGCGTGATGCCCTGCAGCGCATTCACTGTCTGGTCGCCCATCTGGTAGGTCTTCCACAGGTCCTCGACGCGAATGACATACTCTGCCGCCGAGCCGGTGGTGGGTTCTGCTGGTGTTGCCGTGCTGGTGTATCCGGCCGCCATCCGCTGCTCCTTAATTTCCCTGCCTAGCTGGAAGCGGCGTCGTCCGCCTTGGGCGTCTCAGCCGTTGTACGCTTCACCAGTGCATTGTCCTTCAAACTTCGAAGCGTCTTGTAGGTGCCGGTCACGATCTCATCCCCCGGCTTGATGTCGCCCGTGACCTCGATGTCGGTCTTGCCGGTGATGCCGGTCTTGACCGGCACAAAATGCGCGCGGAGCTTGCCTCCGTCCGATCGCACCACAAAGACACCCTGCTGGCCGGCATTGCCCCCGGCAGGACTCTGCGTCGCTGCCTGCACCTTGCCGCTTGAGTCCGGCGCCGGCGGCGCGTACATCGTCAAAGCCTGGATCGGCAGCGAGAGCACCCCATCCTTGTGAGCAGTGGTAATCTTCGCGGTCGTTGACAGGCCGGGACGCAGATCCACATTCTGCGGATCGTTGTCGAGCGTGACGATCACCTTGAAGTCCTTCGCCTCTTCGGTGCCGGTGGTCGACTGGCTGGTCGCGACGCCGGTTGAGCGCAGCAGCGCCTGGTCACCCACCTCGGTCACGTGGCCCTTGAAGGTCCTCCCGGGAAGCGCGTCGACGGTGATATCCGCCTCCTGCCCCATCTTCACATTCACGATGTCGGTCTCGTCGATCTTGACCTCCGCAGTGACCACCGACATGTCTGCCAGGGTCATCAGGGTCGAGCCTTCCGCGTTCTGGATGCCGACCACCATCGTCTCTCCCTCGCGCACCGGCAGGTTGGTCACGATCGCGTCATAGGGCGCCTTGGCCACGGTCTTGTTCAGCGAATCGACATCGCCGCGCAGGGTGGCGACCGCCATACCCAGGTGCCCGCGCGCGGATTCTGTCTGCGCTTGGGACTGTGCGTACGCCGCTTCGGCCTGCGCCAGCGAGGCCACGTCCAGATCGTAGGCGGCCTTGCGGGCGTCGTAATCCTGCTTTGAGACCAGCTTCTGCGTATAGAGCTGCTGGTACCGGTCAAAATCAAGCTTCTTCTGGTAGAGGTCGGCCTTCGCGTGCTCGATGTTGGCCTCGGCGGTCTTCTCCGCGGCCACATTCGAGTTGATGTCGGTCTTGGCCGCCGAGATCGACGCCTCCTGCGCGGCGACGCTCGAGGCCGGCTGCACATTCTCAATCGTCGCCAGCGTCTCGCCCTTCGAAACGCGGTCGCCTTCCTTGACGTAGAGCTTGGTGATGCGCCCGAAGGCCGTCGCACCGATGTTGACGTAAGTCTTCGGCTTGATCTGGCCGGTGCCGCTGACTACCGAGGTGATCGATCCGCGGGTGACATTGCCGGTCAGCACCTTGGTGTATCCGGCCTGCGCGCGGCGCACCGTCAGCACAATAATGATGGCCGAGACCACCACGACCGCGATCGCTATGAAGATTTTTTTCTTGCTCATTGACTCCGCTCGTCTACTTCGTGCCTTCCGGCTCTCTTGGCACTCCCAAGTACGGCTTTGGGACGGAAGAAGTTCCCCGCATACTCGGCCGCTGCTCCCACTCTAACGGCACCGTGTCTCTACCGCACCCCCAAAGAGAAGCGCCAGGTCGGCAAAGGCGTAGGTACCAAGGTAATCGCCAACTCCCATCGCCGAGGATAGGCTTATCCTCAAACCCGATCCGCTGCTCACGGTCGAGATGTTAGACTCGCGCCTGACTCATGCGCAGCCATCCCTTCGTCATTTTCCCAGCTCTGCTGTTGCTTGCCGCTCCCGCGATGGCAGCCGACTGTCACGCGCTGGTCCGTCTGGCTTTGCCGGAAACCACGATCACCACCGCCGTCGACGTGCCCGCAGGCTCCTTCAAGCCGCCCTATGGCGGTACGCTGACCGAGGTCCCCGCTTTCTGCCGCGTGGCCGGCGTACTGCACCCGTCTGCGGACTCGCACATCCTGTTCGAGGTCTGGCTGCCGGCACAAGAGTGGAATGGCAAGCTCTACGGGACCGGCAACGGCGGCTTCGCCGGCAGTATCGCCTACCGCCAGATGGCCGGCGGCCTCAAGCGGGGCTACGCCTCTGCCGGAACCGATACCGGCCACCAGGGCGAGGCGCAGGATGCCAGCTGGGCCTACCATCACCCGGAGAAGATCATCGACTTCGGCCATCGGGCGCTTCATCTGACTACGCAGAACGCCCACGCAATCGTCAGCGCCTACTACGGAAGTCCGGCAAAGAAAGCCTACTTTGACAGCTGCTCGGACGGCGGCCGCGAGGCGCTCATGGAAGCCCAGCGCTACCCCGAGGATTACGACGGCATTCTCGCGGGCGCTCCGGCCAACTACTGGTCGCACCTGGTCTCTGCCGGGCTCGATGTACAAAACGCTATCCTGCGCGATCCGGCCGGCTATATCTCGTCGATGAAGCTGCCCGCGATTACCGCTGCCGTGCTCGCCGCCTGCGATGAGGCCGACGGCCTTAAAGACGGCATCCTCAATGATCCGCGCCAATGCCACTTCAACCCGGAAACGCTGCTCTGCACATCAGGCGACGCGCTGAACTGCCTCACCGCGCCTCAGGTCGCGGCGCTCAAGAAGGTCTACGCCGGCGGCATCGACTCGCATGGACAATCCATCTTGCCCGGGATCATGCCCGGCGATGAAGCTCACTCCTGGCCCGAGTGGATTGTCGGCGAGGGACCCGGCACCAGCCACTACACGGAGAACTACTTTCGCTACATGGTCTACAGTGATCCCGGCTGGAACGCCCTGGCTGCAAACGTCGACCAGGCGGTCCGGGATGCCGATACGAGAACGGCGCGGGCGCTGAACTCGACCGACCCCGACCTGAGCCGCTTCAACGCCCGTGGCGGAAAGCTCATCCTCTATCATGGCTGGAACGATCCGGCGATCTCTCCCCTGAACACGATTGCCTACTACGAGCAGGTCAGGCAGACGATGGGCGCCGACAAGGCGGCAGGCTTTGTGCGTCTGTACATGGTTCCGGGCATGGATCACTGCTACGAGGGGCCGGGTCCAAGTGCATTTGGACAACTGGGCATCGAGTCTTCCGTCAGGCCGGGGTTCGGTGTCTTTACGGCCCTGGAGACATGGGTCGAGAATGGGACGGCGCCGGCGGAGGTGATCGCCACCAAGTACAACGCCTCGCATAAAGCAGAGATGACCCGCCCGCTGTGTCCTTACCCGCAGGTGGCGGTCTACAACGGCTCGGGCGACAGCAAGGATGCTAAGAGCTTTGCCTGTACCGCACCCAGGCCGTAAGCGGCGCAACTGCGTCTGGTGAGCAGGGTTCAGTTCAGCAGGGGCAGGCTCGCCGGCCCCGAAATGATCAGCAACACCGTCTATGTTCGTTTAGGAGATCGATTGCCATGAAGAAGCTGCTTTTGCTTGCAACTTGCGCGCTCATGCTGCCGGTCGGGGCTGCTGTGGCACAGTATGTGCGCGTCGCCCCTCCACCGCCTGTCTACGAGCGACCCGTGCCTGCGCCGGGCCCGGGATATGTATTCATCCCCGGCTACCACCGCTGGGACGGACATGCCTATATCTGGACCAGCGGACGTTACGTGGTGCCTCCCCGTCCGCATGCCGTCTGGATTGCCGGCCACTGGGATCATCGGCCGGGCGGATGGTTCTGGGTAGCCGGACACTGGCGCGGATAGCGCGCTCCTACATCTCTCGGAGCAGCTTTCGAGGCCGCCGACTTCGCGAAGCTGTTCCGCGAGTACGACGCGACTGAGCATATCGCTGCCGGAGCAGGAAGATGCGTCGGCATTGGCCGCACTCCCAGGGATAAAAGCCAAGCCGCCCCAGGACCCGGGTCTGCCAGAAACCCGTGCGTTCCTGGCGACGCAGTTCAATCCCCCTGCAGTGGCGGCAATGTGGCTTCAATCCGGATGATTTTCTCTGGTGATCCATCGAGCACTCCACCTCAGCCCCATCGGCAAAAGCTGTTGAATCTTGAGCATATCGCGGTCCGGTCCGCCGGCCCAAATCGGGACAACCCGTTTGCGCAGGTTGACGTTCTTCGGCAACCCCGCAGCCCATGGCACCCTCCTAAGGAATCGAGGTGCAATATGGACAAGGATTCAGTACAGGGCAAGGGAGAAAAGCTGGTAGGTAACGTCAAGGAAGCCACAGGGAAGCTCACCGGCGACCGCGAGCTCGAAGCCGAAGGTGTGGGCGATCAAGCTGCCGGTCACCTGCACGACTCGGTTGGAGCCGTGAAGGATGCGGGCCGCGATGCCCTGGCCGGGCTTCGAGACGCGGGTAAGCGCTAAGACTCGGTCCTGAAGACCCCTGAATGAAAAGAGGGCGCCTTCAGCGCCCTCTTTCAGTTTCGTAGTTAGGCAGTAGATCATCCTCAGGCAGTGCGCTTCATGTCGGCGCCGACCAGCTCCCTCACCAGGGCGATCAGCTGTTCCGGAGGGAAGGGTTTGACCCGGAACACCACCTCCAGACCTTCATATTCCGGTTCCGCCGACGGCAATCCGCTAAGCACGAGCACCGGAATCGAGCGCCCTACCCGGCGGACTTCGCGCACCAGTTCAGGCCCGTTCATCTCCGGCATCAGGTGATCGGTGACGATCAGATGCGGAGCTCGTGCCTGATCAGCGGAGCTTAAGAGCTTTAAGGCCGCTGCCGGTCCGCACGCTACCGCAACATCAAATCCGGACTTCTGGAGAATGACTTTACGCGTGAGGGCCTGTACGTTGTCGTCATCTACCAGAAGAATATGGGGCATCTACCTTTGATCCGTTTCTCAAACTAGTCGTTCTCCGGGAGGAGATGTCGCCGGGCCTTTGGCGGTTGTCTGCTGCATGCTCTTCTTATGTAACAGTTCGGTTTTCGCTCGCCAAGCGCCGTTTCCAGCTCGAGGCTGAAAACTATTACTTTGGCGTTCTGCTTCCCGACAGCGTCATCAAAGCGTCTCCCTATTCAGGATTGCCCGGGTTAGCGCGCTCTGCGACAATCGGTTGTCGGCTCCCGGGTCCGCCTCGATCATGCCTCAGTTCGCCATGCCTTCCTTTGGCAGCTTTTCCCTGCTGCTTGCTCTCGCTCTCAGCGTGTACACGCTGGTGACCGGGTCGGTCGCCCTGCGCCAGCTGGCGACCGGCACTGCAGGCCGCGTCTCACCCGAGCGGCTGGCGGAAACCGCCCGCCGGGCCGGCATCGGCAGCTTCTTTGCCGTCACTGGCGCCGCCTTCGCGCTGGTCTACATCGCCTTTACCAACGATTTCTCCGTCTCCTACATCCTCCACCACTCGAATCGCGCCCTGCCCAAAGCCTACAAGTTTGCCGCGCTCTGGTCCGGGCAGGAGGGCTCGCTGCTGCTGTGGGCATGGCTGCTCTCGGCCTACGGGCTGGTCCTGCGCTTGCGCCACCGGGTCGATGTCCGCCTGACTGCCTACGCGTCCACTATTCTGTCCGCCATCCAGGTCTTCTTCCTGGTCCTGATCAACTTCGTCGCGACGCCGTTTTCACTCGTCGGCGGAACCATCCCGGCAGACGGCTTCGGGCTGAACCCGCTGCTCCAGTACCCCGAGATGGTCATCCACCCGCCGATGCTCTATCTCGGCTACGTCGGCTTCTCTGTTCCCTTCGCCTTCGCGCTCGGCGCGCTGATGATGCGCTACCCGGGCGAGAAGTGGATCCACATCACCCGCCGCTGGACCATGGTGACCTGGCTGTTTTTGACCTGCGGCATCTTCCTCGGCGCGCACTGGGCCTACTCGGTACTGGGCTGGGGAGGCTACTGGGGCTGGGACCCGGTCGAGAACGCCTCGCTGATGCCCTGGCTCACCGGCACCGCCTTTCTCCACTCGGTGATGATGCAGGAGAAGCGCGGCATGATGAAGAAGTGGAACGTGTGGCTGATCTTCGCCACCTTCCTCCTCACGCTGCTGGGCACCGACCTGACCCGCTCCGGGCTGGTCTCGTCCGTCCACGCATTTGCCCAGAGCTCGATCGGCGAGTGGTTCCACGGCTTCATGCTGCTGACGCTGTGCGTCTGCCTGTTCACCTTCATCCGCCAAAGCGACCACCTCAAGAGTGAGCACCAGATCGAGGCGCTGGTCTCACGCGAGTCGAGCTTCCTGTTCAACAACCTGGTCCTGCTCGCCGCCTGCTTCACCGTCCTGTGGGGCACGCTCTTTCCCGTTTTGTCCGAATACGTCCAGGGCAACAAGGTCACGGTCGGCGCGCCCTGGTACAACCGCGTCGCGGTACCGATTGGCATCTTCCTCATGCTCTTGACCGGCATCGGCCCGCTGCTCGCCTGGCGCTCGGCGTCCTTTCGGTCGATCCGCAAAAACCTCGTCGCTCCCTCGATCGCCTCAGGCTTCATGGCCGCCCTGGTGATCGCGCTCGGCTTGCGTCCGTGGGAAGACATGGGCTCCTGCTACGCCTACGTGGTCTGGGTGATGGCCGCGTTCGTCGTGACTGCGATCGTCTCCGAGTTCCTGCGCGGCGCCGGCGTCATCTCGCGGCACACCGGGCAGAACCTGCTCGCCTCGGCCGTCCAGCTCACCCGCCGCAACACCCGCCGCTACGGCGGCTATATCATCCACTTCGGCGTGGTTGTCATCTTCATCGGCTTCGCCGGCTCGGCTTTCAACCAGAGCCAGGAGCAGGAACTCGGCTTCCACGACCAGATGAAGGTCGGCCCCTACACGCTCGTCTGCCAGAGCTACACCCAGGACTCGAATCTTAACTACGACTCCGAGTACGCGCTGCTCGACGTCTATCGCAGCGGCAAGAAGGTCACCCAGCTGGCGCCCGAGAAGCGCTTCTACAACGCCTCGCAGCAGACCGCGACCATGGTCGCCAACCACTCGACCCTCGCCGGCGACCTCTACGTCGTCTACGCCGGCAAAGACCCCGAGAACGGCCAGCCCATCATCAAGGTCTTCCTCAACCCGCTGGTAGCGTGGATCTGGATCGGCGTCATCGTGGTCATCGCCGGAACCGCGGTCGCGCTCTCGCCCAACCTCACCGCCGCGCTCGCCGCCAGCCGCGCGCGGACGGAAGTACCGTCGAACGCGGTTGCTGTGCCGGGCGGCGACTGATGCGGCGTTCTTTGAAAGCTCTACTGGCCGCCGGAATCGTTTCGGCAACCCTCGCGGCCTCCGCCGTCTCGGACGCAAATCTGTCTCCAGCCAACGTCGCACGCTATGACAAGCTAGGCCACCAGATGATGTGCGTCTGCGGCTGCGCGCAGATTCTGATCGAGTGCAACCACGTCGGCTGCCCTGATTCGGACGGCATGCTGCACATGCTCCGTGCCTCACTCACCAGCGGCGACGGAGACACCACCATCCTTGAAGCCTTCCAGTCGAAGTACGGCCCCACGGTGCTGGCCGCCCCCATGCTGACCAAGTTCAACATGGTCGCCTGGATTGTGCCCCCCCTGGTGATGCTGCTGGGCATGGTCGGCTGCGTGGGCCTGATCCGCAAGTGGCGTGCGGCTCGCGTCGAAGCGAGACCGGCTCCGCGCACTGCGGCTTACTCCACCGTGCGCGACCGCATTCGCCGCGAGACGGAGCTCTAGCATGCTGCTGCTCCTATCTGTGCTGATGACGGTGACCATTCTCGTCTACGTCTTCTACCCCGAAAAGCGCGTCGCCTCGCAAGTCGAAAAAACGCGCCTCGACTACCTGCTCGAGCGCAAGGATGTCCTCTACGACAACCTGCGCGATCTGAACTTCGAGTTCCGCGCCGGCAAGTACCGCGACGAGGAGTACGAGGCCGAGCGCTCCACGCTCGAGCAGGAAGCGGCCGGCATCCTGGCCGAGATCGATGTGCTCGAGCGCGTCCGCCGCTAGTTCGTAACTAGCCGAAGTCGCCGCCGTTCCAGGTTTGCGCATCCTTTTGCGTGAGGCGGGTTCATACTCTTTGTGTTGGAGGTTCCCATGAACAAAGTCTGTCGAATCGCTCTACTTTCTCTTCTGACGCTCGCCGGCAGCCTGGCGTTCGCGGCTCGCACCTATGAGACCGGGCGCCTGCTCAACGCCACCACGGAAGACCGCCTGAAACACGGTACCAGCGACGATCACGCCGTCTACACCGTCCAGATCGAAGACATGATCTACACCGTGCGCGGCGAGAAGGTGAAGGCGAACACCAAGGACTATACCCAGGGCATGGTCATCGGTGACCCGGTCGAGGCGCGCGTCGACGGCGAGCACGTCTACCTGCGGACGCCGCGCGGCAAGCAGATCAAGACCGACATCCTGACCCGCGCTCGCGGCAACGCGCAGTAGCGATGGCCGCGCCCGGGCCGCGATCCCGGATTCGCCGGTTTGAGGCGCTGCTCGAAAAGGGTGACCGCGCGCTTGGCTGGACGATCGCCCGCGTGCCCTTCGACCCGCACGCCGCCTGGAAACAGATGGTTCGCCTGCGCGTGGCGGGCGAGATCAACGGCTGCGCCTTTCGCACCTCGCTCTTTGCCGACGAGAGCCGAGGTTTCTATCTCCTGGTTAACCATGCCATGCAGCGCAGGGCCCGGGTCGCTGTCGGGCACCGCGCCACCTTCGCACTCTGGCCGGACCTCGACGAACGCCCGGCGGAGTTGCCCGACGAGCTGGCAGTCCTGCTCGACGAAGAACCGGGGCTGCGCGCCTTCTATGACAGCCTCAGCGAGTACACCCGCCGCGAAATCGGCAAATGGATCGCGGGCGTCAAAAGCGCCGAAGCCCAGTCCGGCCGCGCCATGCAAATGGCCGAGCGCCTGCTCGCGACCATGGATGCCGAGTTGGCGCTGCCGCCCTTGATCCGCACCGCACTGCAGCGCCGCCCCGGCGCCCTCGCCGGCTGGCAGCAGCTCACTCCGGCGCAGCGACGAGCGGAGTTGATGGCTGTCTTTTACTACCAGACCCCCGAGGCCCGACAGAAGCG
>CAXUND010000022.1:0-12344 GCA_964252445.1 uncultured Acidobacteriaceae bacterium
GAACCTTGCCGAGGCACCGTTCGACCGCGAAGATGTCCTACTCAAGCCGGAGGCCGGAGCGTGCGTCACTTGGAACCAGCGCCCGAGCAGGAGACGGAGGAAGAGGCAGCGCAGCGGGAAGCCGAGCATGAGCAGCGTGTGGCCGACTACGAAGCCAGTTTAACTCGTGCATAGCAAGGCCTTCCTCTGAAGGGCGGCCTTCTCGTGTATGGCTTCCATACCAGCTTCTATTCGTCAACTCGAGAAGGTAACTCAATACAGCAACACGCACCTGCCTTCACCTGCGGATCGAAATACAGTCGTCCTCCAGAGCGTTCCACTGCTAGCTTTGCAATCGAAAGTCCGAGTCCGGCGCCGCTTTGCTTGATTGTTCCCGGATTGCGGCTCGTGAAGAATCGTTCTAGGATCATCCCGTATTCGCCGTCAAGAATGCCTGGGCCCGCATCTTCGACACAGACTCGCTCGAACGCACGGCTGCCTTGCATGTGGCACGAGTAGCAGACCTGGAGCGTACATCCTGAAGGCGAGAACTTGACCGCGTTATGGATGACGTTCAACAAGGCCATCCGCAAAAAGCTACGCTCCGCTACCACCTTATGCCTGTGATCCTCGCGGCCGTGCTCTCTAACGATGATCCGCCTCTCGTCCAAGACGACTTCCAATAGAGCAAGAATTTCGCTCACAAGCTCAGGGATAAGCACTGCCTGAGCGGTCTCGCCGGTCTGCTGCGATTCAGTTTTTGCCAGTAGAAGGAGGCCGTCGATTGTCTGATTCAGCCGTGTTGTTTCTTCCAGCATGTGGCTGATGGCTTCTTGCGCTGCTGCATCGCTCGTGCGCTCCAGGGCCAGTTCACCGGTTCCACGAAGTGCCGCAAGCGGAGTCCGCAACTCGTGCGCGGCGTCTGCCGTAAAGCGCTTCATCTCCGCGAAGGCTCGCTCCAGCCTTTCTAAAAGCTGGTTGAATACCCGTGCCATGTGGCCAAGTTCATCACCTTCATCGGCTACCACCAGACGTTCACCAAGATTGCTGGCGGTGATGGTCTCTGCACGAATGGCCATAGCGTCGAGCGGGCCGAGAGCCCGCTGCGCCACGAAGTACGCCACGAACGCCGCCGCAAGCAGGGCAACAGGCAGCGCAAAGATCAGCAAAAGCAGAAACTGCCAGAGGCGTTTCGTCAGCGGTGCCAGGCTATAACCTAAGCGAATGAGTATAGAACGTCCCGCAAGAGGGTGGACATGACTGATCATGAACACACGCGTACCGTCGCTGAGACGTACGGAACGCTCACTGAACGACTCGGTGCCCTCATCTGGAAACGATGCGCCTCCAAGCGACTGACCCTTCAGCGTGGCGCTGCGGTACAGAACGGTGCCAGCAGAATCAAGAACCTCCATAAACCGATCAATAAGCTGCCGGTTGCGCGGTCGGGCGAAATAACCCTGTTGGAGCTCTAGATTTCCGCGAGCGTTGAAGGAAAATAGCCCCTCAACGGTTTCCACGTCCTGGATCTCATCGTGATACATCTGGCGTTGTAGCTGGGCGTACTGGAAGGCCACAAGCGCCGCGACATATACGAGCAGAATGAGGGTGAGTGTGCCGACGTACCAGAGAGACAGGCGTACCCGGATGCTTTTGGGGTTCGGCAGCTTCATGGCTCTGGTTCTCGCAGACTGTAGCCGACGCCACGAACGGTCCGGAGGAGCCGACACGTAAACGGATCATCGATCTTTTGCCGTAAGCGAGTCATCTGGACATCGATGACGTTGTCGATCGGTGTGAACCGCGATGTCTCGCGCCATACATCGCGAGACAGCATGTCGCGCGACACGGTTCTTCCGCGGTGTTGCATGAGGTAGAGCAGCAATTCGAACTCACGTTGCGTCAAGGAGAGCTTTCGCCCGGAGCGCCAGGCCGTGTGAGCGGCCTTGTCGAGGACAAGGTCTGCGAGGTGCAAAGTGGCCGGCTGCCCTTCCTGAGGGCCACGGCGCAACAGCACCGCCACACGCGCTTCGAGTTCTCCGATGGAGAACGGCTTGCCGAGATAGTCGTCAGCGCCTTTGCGCAAGCCGTAAATCCGGTCTTCGACTTCGTTGTGCGAGGTGAGGATGAGAACCCTCAGATCGTTTCCCTCTTCACGCAAACGCCGAAGAACTTCTAACCCGCCCAAGCCGGGCAGATTCAGATCCAGAACCAGCAGGTCGGGGCACGAATCTTGGATCAAGGACAAACCTTGTTCTCCGGTTGATGCCTCACTTACCTCGTAACCACTCGCCTCCAGGCCGGAACGGATGGTGCGCGCGACTCCTCCATCGTCTTCGATCACGAGAACGCGGCCGTGGTTCTGAGAGGTCTGCACACCAGGACTCCACCAATATGATCATCGCGCGGCTGCGCTTCTATCAAGGCGCGAAAGCAATTGTAAGGAAATCGTAAGGTGCGGCGGGTACCACTCCGTGGTCCACTCTGGGCAGTGTCGATTGAACGCAGCGGAACGCGAACAGAACGCCACCGGAGAAGATACGTGCAGCCGAAGTCACATTCACGATCTACACGCGCCATCCTCTACTCTGCCGGTCTGCTGGTCGCCCTCGCGCTCGTCATCGTAGGTGTGCGGCACAGGCACAAGGATGAGGAGACTGCGGAGGTCGCTCCCCCGGCTCCCGCAGTCTCCGTTGTGCCCGTGCAGTCGGGAAGCGTGGCGAATCAACTAACCGTTGCCGGCGTCTTCCAAGCGTTCCAGGAGGTCGATATTCACGGCAAGGTGTCAGGCTACATTCGGCACATTTACGTGGATATAGGCGATCGCGTTCGCCAAGGGCAGACGCTGGCTGTTCTGGAAGTGCCGGAGCTGCAGGCGCAGGTGGCAGGAGCGCAGGCAGGCATCACGCAGTCCGAGCAGAATATTCAGCGGCTGCAGAACGAGATTGCCCGTGAGCAGGCGAACTACGCGGCCGTCCACGCGAACTACGCCAGGCTGCAGCAGGCCTCCGATCAGCAGCCGGGTCTGGTAGCAGCGCAGGAGGTGGACGACGCACGAGGCCGGGACCGCGCGGCCGCGGCCCAGGTCGACGCGGCGAAGGCGGCGGTCGCTGCCGCCGAAGGGCAGCTTGGAGTTTCACGTGCAGATAGTCTCAGGGTCAACAGCCTAGAGCAATACGCCACGATCACGGCTCCTTACACCGGTGTGGTAACGATGCGCTACGCCGACACCGGAGCCCTGATACCAGCCGGAACGGCGGAGGGACTCAGCCAGGCAGTTATTCGGCTTGCTCAGAGCGATCTGCTCAGGCTGCGCATGCCCATACCGGAACGCGATGTGCCGATGGTGCATGTCGGCTCCAAGGTCCTGGTCCACGTGCAAGCCACAGGACAGCAGTTTCAGAGCACGGTCATCCGGTATACCCGCGATGTGTCGAATGAAACCCGGACGATGCTCGCCGAGGTAGACGTTCCTAATCCGGACCTGACGCTTACCCCGGGTATGTACGCAGATATCACCTTCGACTTGCAGGAGAAGCAAAATGCATTGGTGATCCCTGCGAGCGCGGTCATCCAGGGCGATCAGCCCGCGGTCATGCTGGTCGACAGCACGAACCAAGTGCAGAAAAGAGCCATTGTTCTTGGGATCAGCGGGGCAAACACCCAGGAAGTGACGAGCGGCCTCAATCTCGGCGACCGTGTGATTGTCGGTGGCCTGGCGACCCTGCAGCCCGGTCAAACAGTAAAACCCCAGTTGGCCCAGAACTCACTGATTGGCTACCAGAAACAAAGCGGAAAGGACAGCGAGTAATCTATGTCGTCTTTCGCAATACGCTATCCCTTCTTCATCCTGATGGCCTGCCTGATCGTGATCGTGGTGGGCGTAGCCGGCATCACGAACATGCCCGTCGATCTGTTTCCTCCAGTCAAAATACCTGTCGTGGTTGTAGCCACGTTCTACTCCGGCATGCCGCCCGAGCAGATCGAGTCGGACATCACGGACAGCGATGAACGCTTCTTTACACTGGGCAGCAACATCAACCACATCGAATCGCGCTCGATGAGTGGTGTCAGCCTCATTAAGATCTACTTCCAGCCGGGTACCGACCCGACAGCGGCCGTCAGCAACATTTCCAATCTCGCGATGGCAAATCTGCGGCGCTTGCCTCCCGGAACACTGCCGCCGGTCGTGCTGAGTTTCGACGCGGCGAACCTGCCCGTGTGTCTCATCACGCTAAAGGGCGCGGGCCTGAACCAGACTCAGCTCAAGGACATCGCCCAGTTCAGCGTGCGCAACCAAGTAGCGAACGTGCCGGGTGCGTCCGTACCGCAGCCCTATGGAGGTACATATCGCCAAATCATGGTGTACGTCGATCCGTTGAAGCTGCAAGCCTCGCAGCTCGGCGTGATGGATGTCGTGCACAGTATCAACGAATCAAACCTCATTCTGCCGGCAGGCGATGTGCGCATTGGGCCGAAGGACTACAACATCTACGCCAACAGCCAGGTGCCCACACCCAATGATGTGAACAGCATCCCGCTGAAGACGGTCGGGAACGCGTCCATCCTGGTGGGGGATGTAGGTCATGCGGTGGACGGAGGCCAGCTGCAGACCAACGTGGTTCGCGTCGACGGTCAGCACTCGGTGTACATCCCCGTGCTCAAGCAGGGGGGCGGTTCCAACACGATCACCATTGTCAACGGCATTCGCAAGGCGACGGCTCACTTGCTGGACATACCGGACGCGCTCAAAACAAGCGTTGTTTTCGACCAATCGATCTTTGTGAAAACCGCGATCAAGAACGTGATCAGTGAAGGTGGGATTGGCCTGATGCTGACCGGCATCATGATCCTGCTGTTCCTCGGCAACGTTCGGGCCACCATCGCTGTGTTGCTCTCCATTCCCATCTCCTGTATCGCGACGTTCCTGGTGCTCGATGCCTTTGGGGATTCCATCAACACCATGGTGCTTGGCGGGATGGCGCTTGTGCTCTCGCGGCTGATTGACAATTCTGTGGTCGTATTGGAAAACATCTTCCGGCACTTCGAGATGGGCGAAGCAAGCGTGCAAGCCTCTGAGGAGGGCGGCAAGGAAGTCGCTCTCGCGGTGCTGGCTGCCACGTTCAGTACGGCTATCGTGTTCTTTCCGGTCGTCCTGCTTACCGGCGTGAGCAAGTACTTGTTCACGGCTCTCGCTCTTGCCGTCGTCATCGCGTTGTTCTGCTCCTATGTGGTCGCGATGACCGTGGTTCCCCTGTTCTGCTCCCGGTTCATCAAGCACACCGGACATGGGCATGCTCACGAGGCAGCTGACGAACACGATCCTGCGCCCGAGCACATGAGCGCAGAACATCAGAAGAGAAATATCTTCACTCGCATTGTGTATGGATTCAACCAGGCGTTCGGCTGGCTGCAGGCGCGCTATGACAATGCGATTCACTGGTGCCTGGCACGGCCAGGAACAGTGATCGCAGCCTTCTCCGTATTTGTACTGCTTAGCTTCGCGTTGTCGCCCTTCCTTGGCCGAGCGTATTTCCCAAGAACCGACCCCGGTCAGTTTGTGATCAGCGTCAAGGCTCCCACGGGCACGCGCATCGAGCTCACCGATCAGTACATCGCCCGCGTCGAGCAGGATGTGCGCGACGTGGTTTCGCCCAAAGACCTGAATATGATCGTCTCCAACATCGGCGTGACCCCTGACCTTTCGGCGATCTACACGCCGAACTCCGGGATGCACACCGCGTTCGTGCAGGTCAGCCTCAACGAGGATCACAGCCTGAGCAGCTTCGCGTACATGCAGCGCGTTCGTGCCAAACTGGCGGCCGATCTGCCGTCCGTGCAGACGTACTTTCAGTCGGGCGGCTTGGTGGACTCGATCGTGAACCAGGGGCTCCCCGCTCCCTTTGATATCCAGGTCAGCACGACCAGCATGCAGCAGGGATACGCAGTGGCGCAGCAACTGGCGCAAAAGCTGGGAGCCTTGCACGGTGTAAGTGATGTGCTTATTCCTCAGGACGTCGACTACCCCGGGCTGGGGCTCACGATTGATCGTCAAAAGGCCAGCCTGGAAGGCCTGACGCCCAAGACCATCGTCGATAGCGTGATTACGGCCATGACCTCGAACGGCCAGGTGGCGCCCAGCTACTGGATCGATCCGAAGACCGGCAACAACTACATGCTCACGGTGCAATACCCGGAGTCACAGGTTCAGACGCTAAACGACTTCAAGCAGATACCTCTTCGTTCTGCCGACGGAAAGGAAACCACGCCTCTCGAATCTGTCGCGACGATCAAGGCGATCAACACACCCACGGAGGTTGATCATTACCAGCTCCGGCGCGTGTTCGATGTGTATGTCATGCCGAAGGCGGAAGACCTCTCGACCATCGGCAAGGATGTGGATCACATCGTGACGGGTATCAAGGCGCCGAAGGGAACGAAGCTGATGATTCGGGGCTCGGTGAACAACATGAACGATTCGTTCAAATCATTTGCCATCGGCCTGATTCTTTCGATCATTCTCGTTTTCCTCATCCTCATGGCGCAATTCGCGTCCTTCGTCGATCCATTCATCATCCTGCTGGCAATTCCCCCGGGCATCTCCGGCGTCATCCTTTTCCTTCTTGCGACGCACACCACTCTGAACATCATGAGCCTGATGGGCGTGCTGATGATGACCGGCATCGTCGTGTCGGACAGCATCCTCATCGTGGAATTTGTGGGACAGCTGCGAAGCCAGGGGTTGAAGCTGGAAGAGGCGATCATCACCGCCTGCAAAGTCCGTTTGCGGCCTATTCTGATGACCACCCTCGCGACGGTTCTCGGCTTGATCCCGATGGCCCTGGCTCTGGAAGCCGGCAGTGAACAGTATGCTCCACTAGCGCGGGCCATCCTGGGTGGCCTCACCGTTTCCGGCATTGTGACTGTGTTCCTGGTTCCAAGCGCTTACCTGCTGATTCACCGTCGCATTGAGGCTCGCAACCGCCGTCCTGAGCAGATGCAACGTGGCGACTCCCCGGTCCATGCAGCGGAGATACCGGCATGAGGGCGAGCGTTCTACCCCTCTCGTTGCTCCTGGCCCTTGCGCTTCCCACTGTCGCGCAGCAGGATCATGCCGCGTTCCACAATGCGCCTGACGCTCAGCCGTATGCTGCCGAACTACGACAGCAGACAGGGACCACTACCGGAAGTGGGGGTGGGTCTGGGCCGGACACGGCCGCAGCCCCACTCAGTACAAGCGGAACGCGCACAACTTCGATCACCCGCACGCAGGCCGAAACACAAGCGTTGAAGAACAATCCACGCATCACCGCAAGCCAATTGCTCTCGCGCGCGGCCGGCCAGGTGACAAGAGAGACGCGCTCGGGAGAGCTGCCGCAAATTTCCGGCGCGGGTACTGCGGAGAAGGCGGAGGACGGCAGCCGCATCGGTGCGGCGCCGGGGCTGCTCACCAGCTCTCGTCTGTATACTCACGCAGCCATTGGCGGCAACTTCTCGCAGTTGCTCACCGACTTCGGCCACACAAGCAATTTGGTGGCGACCAATCGCCTGCAGCAGAAGGCACAGGACCAGACCACTCTTGCCACCCAGCAGGATGTACTGCTCGCGACCGATCAGGCCTTCTACCGCTTACTGAACGCGCAGGCGCTTCTCCAGGTCGCCAAGGTTAGTGTTAACGCGCGAAGCAACGTGCAGGACGTTACCCAGGCGCTGACGAAAAGCGCGTTGAAGAGTGATCTCGACTTGAATGTCGCCTCGGCAGATCTGTCCCAAGCGCAGCTAATGCAGCTGGATGCGGAGAACGCTGTCGCCTCCGCTGGTGCGGCTCTCGCGGCCCTACTGGCAGCTCCCCAGAGCACCATGTTCCAGGCCGTGGAGGATGTCGAAAACGCCCCGCCTCCTCCACCCGATTCATCCGCGGCGTCTTCCATCACGACCGCGGCGCAAGCGCAGAGGCCAGACCTGCAGTCGCTCAAGTTGAGCGCTCAGTCCTACGGCAAGCTCGCGCGTGCGCAGGAGTTGCAACATCTGCCCAGCATCTCGGCACTGGCGTCGGGCGGCCTTACTCCTGTCGGTGTGGCGGGCGTGTACGAACCGCATCGCTTTGCGGCCGCGGAAATCAATCTGTCCATCCCGATCTTCACCGGCTTCCGCATCACTGCACAGACCGAAGAGGCGCGCTTCCGAGAAAAGGCAACGGAGAATCAGGCGCAGGATCTTTCTAACTCCATAGCACGGGACGTGCAAACATCCGTGCTGAACGCGCAAACGGCATTTCGAAGGATCGCGGTAGCGGAGAAGTTTCGCGATCAGACAGCACAGGCGTTCAGCCTGGCACAGACTCGTTACAAACTCGGGCTCAGCTCCATTGTGGAGTTGAGCCAGGCCCAACTCCAGAGTACTCAAGCAGCGGTTGCGGCTGTCAACGCACGCTACGACTACCTTCTCGCGCTGCGGGCTCTCGACTATACCCGTGGCCAGCTCGCTCCATAGCTGCATCCAGCGATGGCTCGAGGAGCTTTCCCAGTACCCACGGAGGTCACCGTGAACACCACATACCCCAAACGGCACGTCCTCTTCGCAACGGACTACTCTGAGAACTCACGTCTGGCCCTGGACTATGCCGTTATGTTCGCACAGCGCTTCAAGGCGACTGTCTACACGTTGCATGTTGTGTTGCTCTCGCAAGCCGCGCAAGAAGCAGAGCTCGAGAGTTCTGGTCCGAGCCTCAGCCGAAAATCTGCTGACCGACGCTTGGAAGCGGCAGGTGGTTTGCGTCGCCTTGGGCTCGAAGTCGAGACGCACAGATTAGATGGTCCTGCTGCTGAGGTGATCCCCGCTTTGCGTGTTCCGGTGCGATTGGGCGTGCGGCTCCCCGTGATCACGATCTGGCACGAAGAAGCCGCGCACGAGGTCTCTTCGATATGAGCTTGGCCCTATTCACCTCCTTGCTGTTCGTCACCTCCGTCGTTGCAGGGTTCCTCGGCTCTCTAACCGGCTTGGGCGGCGGCGTTGTCATCGTCCCGGTGCTCGCCTTACTGTTCAAAGTCGACATCCGGTACGCAATCGGCGCCTCCCTGGTTTCCGTCATCGCGACTTCATCGGGATCTGCGGTGGCCTACGTGCGGGAGGGTCTATCGAACGTCAGGATCGGGATGTTCCTCGAAATCGCAACTACGTTGGGAGCTCTGCTGGGTGCATACCTCACGGCCAAGATGAGCAGTCACTGGATATCGATTGTGTTCGGGCTGGTGTTGCTCTACTCCGCGGTGGCAGCGTTCCGTCGTGCGAACGAGCAGGGCAGTCGCAAAAACGCAGCCATAGACCCGCTCGCGCGGAAGCTCAGCTTGTGCGGTTCATACCCTGGTCCACAGGGACCGGAGTTGTACAGTGCCGTTCGCGTGCCCATGGGGTTTGGAATCATGTTCGGCGCCGGCACCCTTTCCGGTCTTCTCGGGATCGGATCAGGAGCCGTGAAGGTGCTGGCGATGGATCAGGCTATGAAGCTGCCCTTTAAGGTTTCCACCACAACCAGCAACTTCATGATCGGTGTGACGGCGGCGGCAAGCGCAGGTATCTACTTGTCCAGAGGCTATATCGACCCAGGGATCGCAATGCCGGTGGTACTCGGGGTACTCGCAGGTTCACTTGTGGGCACGCGTGTACTGGTTAAGGCGAAGACTGCATCGTTGAAAATCTTGTTCGCTGTCGTGATCGGTCTCCTCGGATGCGAGATGATCTACAGCGGCTTCGTGGGGAAGATCTGATGAAACATCCGACCGATCAAGACCTCGATCGTTCTGTCGCGACGATGCTTCGCATCGGAGTGACGATGGCTGCCGCCGTTGTTCTCGTAGGTGGCGTCCTACTGCTGCGGCATCCTGGTTCGGTGCCGGACTACCGCCGTTTTCAGCCCGGGAACCCTGCTCTTGAGTCGTTGGCCGGCATTCTGGAGGGTTCAATCGACCTAGCTCCAAGAAGCATCATTCAGGGGGGACTCGTATTGCTCATCGCAACCCCTGTGGCCAGGGTCGCTTTATGTGTGACCGGCTTTGCTCGGCAGAGGAATCGCCTCTATGTGGGTATCAGCAGCTTTGTCCTGTTGATCCTTTTGTACAGCTTAGTGAGAAAGTAACGGTCGCACATGCCAAGCACTCCAACACAGGCTTATGTAGTAGAAGACGGGAGAATCATCGCGACAACGCTCGCGTTCCTTTTGAAGCAGCATAGATTCGAGTCGATCCCGTTCTTTGATCCACTTGTGTGGTAATCGGCTCTTCGGTCGTCCTGAGCAACCCGATCTTCCAGGGTCTGACGATCTGCTTCATGGCCGGAGCAGTAGCATCAACGCTGCTATCGCGATTAGCCACCCCGTTCTCTACTTCTATAAAGACCGGTGGCGTTGAGCAAATGCCGCCGAGACGTTCCGCTCTTTCGAGTTGGTGAGGGCCCATCCCCACAACGAGCCCTCCCTACCCACGTCCTTTGTTGATGCCAAATTGATGCCAAAACACGGCCCAGAAGGCCGGTTTTTGACGACTGTACCGGCTCCTAAGCCTTTTAAAATGTGCATCCGGCTGCTTCGACATCACCTTCACAAGATGGAAGTCGTAGGTTCGAATCCTGCTGCGCCCACCATAAACAGGATCAAGGCTTCTGTGTCAGTGCTCCGCGCTTGTCTTGGAGGCAGTCAAGTTATCGTGAGTAGACGAAGAGCAGGCGGGCAGCTGAGACTGCGCAGAGTGCGCCGCCGGCTCAGCCAGGGGCTGAGGTCACTTGCGTGAGCGGGCGAGCTAGCGCACGTAAGGGAACTCCTGTTCGAGCCGAGATCGACCTGAGTTTTTTGGCCTGAACAACACGACCGCTCTTACATCACTTCCAATACAACTTCTGCTTCTTTGTGTTTAGTGTTGTCCGACCAGCATGTTCATCAGGATCGCTCCGCCAAGTGCAGCGAAGAGCGCCGCGGGCATTGCGATTGCACCGACCTTCACAAACATCCAGAAGCTCACATCCAGCTTCTCTCCGCCTGCTTCTTCGCCCGAACTCTTGCGAAGCGCGAGAAGCCACAAAATGGTGGCGAGCGAACCAGTCACTGAGAGATTGGGGCCAAGGTCCACGCCGATCAAAACGGCGTCGGCCATCAGTCCCTTGGCGTGAGCAGCCTGGATCGTGCCCCCCGCGATCAGCCCGAGGGGAAGGTTGTTTACGATGTTGTTGGCTATACCCACGACGAAGCCGACAACCGCGGCACCGGCGTTCTGGCCCAGGTGGGACGCCCAGGCAAGCCACTGTTGCGTAAGGTTCAAAGCACCCTGACTCTCGACCGCATCGACCATGACGAACAAGCCCGCGACGAGGATCAAGGTTGCCCAGCTGATCTCCTTTGCGAGATGGATCGGATTGCTCCTCGACCGGATCGAGAGAACAGCGGTTACCACAAGGGCTGCGAGGCAGGTCGGCAGTCCCAGGTCTCGCTTGAGGGCTGACGCAGTCAGGAGCACGGCAATCATTAGAGCAAGACCGGCCAGAACCAGCTTGCCGTTGCCGCTGAGCTTCGTATCTTCGACCTCGCAGTCGATGGTCCTGCGGAGGTCCTGTCGAAAGATGAAACGCATGACGAGAAAAGTGACGGTGATCGAGAGCAGCGAAGGGAATCCAAAGTCTGCCAGCCATGTGCCCAGCGGCGGCATATCGGTGTGGAAGACCACGAGATTTGCCGGATTTGAGATGGGGAGGACGAAGCTTGCTGCGTTCGCAATGAATGCGCAGACGAAGAGGTACGGAAGCGGTGAAACCTTTGCCTTCTGTACCGCTGTCAGAATGGCGGGCGTCAACACCACCGCCGTTGCGTCGTTCGACATAAAGATAGTCACCAGAGTTCCCACTCCATACACCAGCAGGAAAAGACGCGAGCAGCTCCCCTTAGCTCCGCGTACTGCGACAGAAGCTACCCAATCAAAGACTCCTTGCTCCCGCGCCAGTTCACTCAGGAGCATCATTCCAATGAGGAACAGGTAAACATCGCTGCCTTTGGCGGCGGCCTGGCCGGCAAGCTTCAGTGGCACAAGGCGAAGCACGACCAGCAGAAGCGCTCCGCCGGAGATCCACCAGACCTCGGGGATGCCGCGCGGGCGAATCAGCATCAAGGCGATGCTGACGGCGACGATCAAAGGCAGAACCACATGCGTCATGTCTGTCGGGATCATCACCACTGCTTCCCTTCTTATTCGATCCGAGCTGAGTTCCCAGGAGACCCTGCTCCGGCCACACCTCCAGTGCATCGTCCTGATCGCGTTCTTCAAACTCTCTTCCCTGCGCTGACCGGCGGCAAGGCAAATCTTAGCGGTCGCGACACGCTCAAG
>CAXUND010000022.1:12444-15484 GCA_964252445.1 uncultured Acidobacteriaceae bacterium
AGCCGGCTTGTGCTGAGTCGCGCAGGCCGGCAAACCCTTGGCGTCGAACTTCCAGGTTGCAGCTGCGGCCACCAGTGGATGACCGCAGCAGCCTGCCCGTCGAAGGCCTAGTGCCCCGTGCCTGAAAGCGCGACGGTCTGCGGTGTTCCGGTCGCGTTGTCTGAGATCGAGAGCTCCCCCGTCAGCTTTCCCGTTGCGGCGGGCTTGAACTCGACAGAGACGGTGCAGCTTGCTCCCGCAGCCAGCGTCGCGCCGCAGGTGGTCGCCGACTTGACGAAGGAACTCGCGTCTGCTCCCGCAAATGTCTCCGAGATCAGGTTGACCGTGCCCGTGCCCGTGTTCTTTACGGTCACCTTTTGCGCGGCCGAAGTGGAGCCCTTGGCCGTGGAAGGAAAGGTCAGCGTGGTCGGTGAGAGAGAAACCGAGTAGGTCGATGCTTCCGATGCCCAGGCATTGACGAGGTTGGCCACGTTCAACGTGCCCAGGCCAGTCGCGTCATCATAGCCTTTCGCAGCGGCATATCCACTCAGGATGCCCAGCTCGTCTCCACTGGTATTGGTGACGCAGTTCTTGTCACCCGTGTAGCAGACCTGCGCGTTAGTACCCGCCGTAACGTCGTAGAAGTAGCACTTGTTTCCGTTGGTGACCGTCGAGGAGTTACAGTTGGTCCCCGCAGAAACCTGCTTTGCGAACAGCTTGTACAGAGTCGGATTGGCGATCCCCTGCCTGCCATGGGTCTGCTCAATCAAAGCCATGATCCCGGCGAGCAGCGGCGATGTGGCAGACGTTCCACCCACCTGCTGTGCCTCGACTCCGTTGACTGAGCTGTAGGAGCACGATCCACTGGAAACCGAGTCGCAAAAGAGGATAGCGCTGCCGTTCACGCCCGATGGGAAGCCAGCGGACGCAAACAGCGAGACATCGGGCAAATCCCTGTGAGTGCTTGAAGACCCATACCCCTTTTGCCATGAAGGCTTGGTGAAGGTGGTGCTGGTTCCGCCACTTCCGCCGGTGATCACGATCAGGCCGTCGAAATATCCGTCGTCATAGTCGATCAGGCCGTTGCACAGATCCTCCGGACTGGATGCGCCGAACAATGGGTAGACCAGCGGATTGGTGCAGGTCGAGTTCCACGGCACCTCCGGGAGAATCCCCTTCGCCGTCTGGTAGTGGGATCCGTTTGTGCTGTTCCAGTATTTCGAGGTCCCGTTATCGATGAAGCTCCAGGTGAAGTCGGTTCCGCCCGCGGCTGTTACATAGGGGCTTGACGCGATACCGTTCACCGCCAACCCGTACTCATCCGCGTTCGGCCCTGGTGTATCGCTGTCCGAGCAGCCCGCCGAGCCCTGGTCGCCCGCGGACTCAAAGATGCTGATGCCCTCGGTCGCGCCCTGCTGCCACACGGAGTTATACGCTGAGATGCGCGATGCTCCGAGATCCGCTTCGCACAGGCCATAGCTTGCGCTCATGATGGGCGCTACTTCTTTATCGATGATGTACTCGTCGGAGAGAAGATCGGCGCCAGTGGTTGATGTGCCCTTGGAGACCACGAGGACAATCTGTGCTCCCGGTGCGGTTGCGCCCGCCATCTCCACGTCGAGCGAATTCTCTTCCTGTCCGCCGTCGCCGTCGGCACCTGGGTCGGTGCCGTTCACGATGGTCTTCAATGTCTCTGCAGGGAGCCCGAACGTAGAGCGGAAAGCATTAAAGTCAGCTGCGTTGACATCGCTGACGCCCGAGATCGCAACGGTGACGCCCTTCCCAATGATGGGCGTGGAGGCGTTCCACAGCGGCAGGATGTTGTAGATGGTGGCGAAGTCGTAGGGAGTCAGGTCCTCATAAGTGTCGCCGTTCGCGTTGTAGGTCAGCTGCGGCGTTTCGCCTCTGTGTGCCGCGGCTGTGGCCTTGGCAAACTCTGCGGCCGCGGTCGTTTTCTCATGGCCTGGCAAGCCCGGCTGCGGCTCCACCGGCGTTTTTCTGCCGGTATTGGGATCGATCCGCACCGTCCTGCCAATCACATGCTGAGGCTTGGGGAAAAAGTCGTTCAGCGAGGCGATGCCGGCCACTACCGGGGCAAGAGCCGCCGGGATCGAGGGATCGCGATCGTTCGCAATGTGGCGCTCGCCGTTGACCAGGTAGCGATGCATCTCAAACTGGAAAGCCTGCTCGACCTGCGCGGAGGTACCGGAGAACTGAACCAGGGTACGCCCCTGGTTAACCTCATCGATCCGGAAGCCGCGGTTCTGGAGCCAGCTTGTGACCGCGGTAAGGTCGGCGTCCGACAGCCCGTAGACCCTGCCGAACTCCTCTGCATGGAGCCAGCGATGAAAATCCGGAGACGCGACATCGTACTGGCGCTCGTTGAAGGCTTGGAGCGCAGCCTCCTGCTCGGGGCTGCGCCGCAGCACCAGCATCATGCGCTCCATGGGCAAAGTAGCCTCGACCCGGCCCGCTTCAAAACGGGCTGTCGCTTTGGGGTGAGTGTTACCGACGAGGGTTACTCTCTTCGCTTCGTCGATCGCCCCGACCACCAGCGACGGTACCGCGACTTCAACGGCCGGCTGCGAGGGGCTTGCGGTTTGCTCAACGGCTGAGACGCACGGCGTAACCGCCAGAACCAGGGCGGCCAGCATCAACGGCAACTTCTTGGTTTGCAGCATAGATCTCCAAGGGCCTCGAACTAGGATTCTTCAAAATAGATTGGACTTTGCCCGAGGCAAGCAACTTCCGCGTGAGAGCGTATTGTTTCTCGCGTGATTAGGCGGAACCCGCTCAAACAGAGCCGAGTTTAGAGAAGGCCGATTTCAGAAGCAAGCGCAAAGAGGTAACCACATTCGATTGCCCGCGGCGGCTTTCGGGTTGATACTTGCGCCATGTCTCAGGCGGCAACGCTCTTAGGCCGGATCGGCCTCCCGGCACCTCTCAAGCAGCTTGCAGCTCGCACCTGGGACGTAATCATCGTCGGGGCAGGTCACACCGGCTTGCCTGCGCCGCTTACCTGGCGCGCGCAGGCAACGTGTCCTGGTGCTTGAAGCGCGCG
>CAXUND010000022.1:15584-27713 GCA_964252445.1 uncultured Acidobacteriaceae bacterium
CGAGCCTGGCGGCCGCAGCTCTCCAGGATCTGGGACTGTGGCGCGCGACGGACATGACCGGTGGTTTCCGTGCATGGAGCGAAGCAGGGCTACCGGTTGTCAGCTCGGGCGAGCGCTTCCCGGCCCTAGTACGCGAACTTTAGCGAGAACTGGATCTGCCGCGAGCTGCCGGCTGTGCGATTGATGAGGCCAAAGCCTGAGCCGAAGATGGTGTTCGACGGCAGGCCCATGTTTACGATGTTGAAGACGTTGAAGAACTCGGATCGAAACTGGACATTCACAAGCTCGCTGCCCGACTTGCGCCTGCCGACCCCGGTGTCTTTCACGACGGAAACATCAAAGTCGTAAAAGGCGGGACCCCGGAAGGTGTCGCGCCCAAGCGTGCCAAAGCGCCCAAGGTTCGGGCCGGTTCCTCCGGGCACGTTCGTCGGTATAGAAAAAAAGGAACCGTTATCTTGGCCGCGGCCGAAATAATCCTCGCGCCGGGTGCGCGATGTCGATAAGTCCGGTTTGGCAATCTGGTCGGGCCGGTCGGCGTTCGCTGAGCCTGCGCCGGTCTGCTGTATGCCGGAGTAGACAGTGAACGGTGTTCCGCTGCTGATCGTAGAGATGCTGATCAGTTGCCAGCCGTCGATGACCTTCCTGTTTGCATGCTGCAGCCAGGAAATGGTCTGCAGCGGCAGTTCCTGGGTCAAACTAAGTGAAAAAGAATGAGTACCGTCAAAGGTTGAAGGGCCGCGCTCAGCATGAGTGTCGAAAGGATTTTGCGGAGCGGCCTGCGCGATCGCTCCTACCGTGCTGGTGGGCGAGGTTCCGGCGACCGTACTTGTGTCATCGATCGACTTCGACCAGGTATAGCTGGCCTGCATACCCGGGCCGCCGTGTCCACTCTGGCCTGCCGCAGAGAGTTGCAGAGCATGGTAGCTGGAGTGCGAGGTTGCAGTGATCTGGCTCTCTGTGCCGAAGCCCCCGATCGGAACCCCGCTCCCGTTGAACTGCGTGAAGTGCGCGAACTGCGGTGTGGCTCCGGGATAGGCGTTCGGGAAAGAACTGCGCGCCAACTTATATGCCGCGGTGCCAACGTAGTTCGCCGAGGCTGTGACGTTGCCAAAGGAGCGCTCCAGCCCTAGGGTCCAGGTCGCAAGCATCGCGTTTCCAAAATCCCGGCTGATCGCCTGTACATTCAGAGGAGAAGGCTGCCCGGAGAGCGCGGCAATGTCGCGCTCAAGCCGGTTGACATCGAGTACGGTATTCGCGGGCACATCCTTGGGGTTGCCGCTCGCGTATATCTCGGTTCCCGACGGCGTGTACACGCGCGGCAGCTGCGACGGTGTGATTTGAAAGCCGTATGCGATCTGCTCACCGGGGGAAGCGGTCACTCGGGGATAAAAGACGATCGGCAGGGCTCCGGTAAGGAAGTTATCCTGCCAGATATTCGGCGGAATTGTAGTTAAAGCCCCGCCCACATGCGCGCGGAACTTCTCTGTAAGTCGATAATCAATTTCGACGCGCGGTCCCCAGTTATTCATGGCAGTTCGGTAACGCGGCTGAGGATTAATCAGGAACTCCTGTCCGCCGTTGCTGGTGGGATAAAAGCCCGAGGCGCGCCGCGCCCGATCCGAGAGCGGCGTGTAAAGCTCAAAACGCAGGCCATAGTTGAGCACCATGCGCGGAGTTGCTTTCCAGGAATCCTGTACATACGCCTCAAACGCACTTCGACTATCAGCAGCAGGACCTATGGTGTTGCCGTTGGAGAAGTAGTAGGGCGCCACCGCGCGCGTGTAAGCAAATGGACTTCCTGTGAGCAGCGCCGACAGCGTATCCGGGAGCGGATCGCCCACATGCACATCATGCATTCCGGTGGCTGACTTGATCTCTGCCGGCGAATATGCGGTGCCGCCGCCGAAATCGTACTCACCGTTGGGCGAGATGCCGAAGAAAGTGGAGTCGCGGTTCAAGCGAACATCCACCCCTACCTTAACGGCGTGCGACGCCGTGGTGAAAGAGACGTTCTCGCGCCCCTGAAAGACGTTGCCGAACGCCCGGGTGACTGAGCCGCCCGGAGCATTGAAGGGCTCAAACAAGGCATCATTGAACTTGATGGCAGGGTCTGTATGGTCGGTGGTAGGAAAGGCCGGGGTGGTGCGCTCGATACTGATCGAAGACTCAAAAACCAGTCGCGGCGAGGCGGTGCGCAACCAGGTGACGACGCCGTTGCGCTGCCGGTCAACATATTCCACTCCGAAGGCGGGATCGATGGCAGTCTGGTCCGGATTGGTGATAGGGCCGTTCAGGTTGTCGAAGGTAACTCTCCCAAAAATATGGTCCTTCTCCGTGAGTTGATCATCGAGTCGGCCAGAGAATTGATCCGCATCCGTGACGACTCTGGAAGAGGTCGCGTACGTGTTCGCTCCGAAGGTGCCGGCCGCGTCGTTCGGCAGCGGGTAGCGCGCGAGCACTGCCGCGATCGAACTATTCACCGGGACAGTCAGCGTGTCTCCCGAGTACGCTGTCGTGTCTACGCCGGCCCGCTGCTGCGCTGTAGGTACCGCAAAGACCTGTGTCGTACCCAGAACCTGGCGGAACCCCTGGTACTCGCCGAAGTAAAATACTTTACCTCGCCCGTCATATACATGCGGAAGAACAACAGGACCGCCATTGGTCAAACCAAACTCGTTTCTCTTGAAAGGAGGAATGCGGCCCGGATTGACTGGCGAGGAATAATCAAAGTAATTGCGAGCATCGAGCGACGAGTTTCGCAGAAACTCGAACACCGAGCCATGGAAGCCGTCCACTCCGGAGCGGGTGAGGACGTTGGTGAAACCGGAGGCTCCGCGCCCGATCTCAGCCGGCATGACGCCGGAGAGGGATTGAAGTTCGAGAACAGCGTCCACGTTGAAATTCGTGAAGGTTCCGCCGCCGAGTTCTGGATCGCTGGAGTCAGCCCCGTCCAGTGCAAAGACCGCCTCGACACCGCGCTGCCCGTTGATAGCGAACTGCTGGGTATAGTTCGCCGCTCCGCTCGGATCTGCTGCCGTCCCTGCAGCGAGCAGGAGTAGCTGGCTTAGATCGCGCTTGTTCAGCGGAATCTCACTTACCGCCTTGCTGGTGAGTTGTTCCCCTCCGGCGGCTGCCTTCTCCTCCTCGACGCCGACAATCAGTGCCTCATCTGCCCGAATCGTGAGAGTCACCGCAGATGCCTGCGCAGGAATCTTAATGAGAGTAGAGCTACGGTACAGGTGCCCGCTGACATCGACAGAAACCTGATAAGTTGCCGGTAAGAGCGTGTCAAAAATGAAGGAGCCGTTGAGGTCAGTGACCGCTGTCCTATGTTCATTCCCCGCATCGAGGATCACTGTCGCGCGTGCGGTATGTTGCGCGGCCTCATTTTGCAGGATGCCTTGCCAGGCCGGAGCCGGCGTCTGCGCCGCGGCGTAGCCAGACAATAGCAACAGCCCGAACGTCATCAGCAAGTCGAGAACGATCGAACTCGCCGGGCGTGCTCCTAAATGCATGTGTGATCCCTTTCATTCGTCTGCCGCCGTGCGGGTTTGCCGAAGTCGCGCCTAGGCCACTATCAAGGAGAGCGACGGGAGCTGTCCAGTCAGCAACATCGCTGAAAGACTAGGGAGTCAGAGCTACCCACTTGAGTATGCTTAGGTGTGGAAGGAGCTCCCTTGCGTTATCGTCGCTTTTTCGTGCATGCCCTGCTTCTTGGTCTCGCGACCACTTCGGGCTACTCGCAGGCCGTGCCACCCACGCGCAGCCCGCACACGCCTGGATACGTCGCGGCGCGCGAGCTTCCCGATGGCACGAATGCTCCGGCAGCCGAAGACGGCAACTTCATCCTCGGTCCCACCCACAGTCCTGCACCTGAAGCGCAGCCGAAGCCGGGCGGTCTCGACGGCACAACGTTCGAGTTCACCATGAAGTCGACCGACAGCAAATTCTACCCCGGCATTCAACGCGAACCGAACACCTTTGGAGCGCCCGACCCGTCAGACCCGGCGAGGCTGCTGGTGACGACCAGCCATCCTGCTCCTTACACGCGCAAGGTCTTCGTCTATGTTCCCCGGCAGTATGTAGCGGGGACCCCTGCGCCGTTCATCGTTGGTGCGGATGGTCCGGACAACGACTTGTTTACTGTTCTCGATGCCATGATCGAAGAGCACAAACTTCCTCCCATCGTGGCCATCTCGATCGGCAACGGTGGAGGCGATGCCCAGGGCAGCGAGCGCGGCCTTGAATATGACACCATGTCCGCGAAGTATGCGGAATTTGTCGAAGAGGAAGTGCTGCCTCTGGTTGAAACGCATGCCCATGTCAGGCTGACCAGGGATCCGGATGCACGAGCCACCATGGGCGGTTCCTCCGGAGGCTCATGCGCATTCATCATGGCCTGGTACCGTCCCGACCTGTATCACCGCGTACTGACGTACTCCGGCACCTACGTCAACCAGCAGTGGCCGTCGAGCCCTGGTACTCCGCATGGCGCCTGGGAGTTCCACGAGCACCTGATCCCGAACAGCGCGGTCAAGCCGCTGCGCATCTGGATGGAGGTTGGTGACCGGGACCTTCTCAATCCCAACCTGATGCGCGACGGCATGCACGACTGGGTCCTCGCTAACGAGCAGATGGCTCGCGTGCTTGCCGCGCAGCACTATCACTATCAATTCGTCTTCGTCGAGAATGCCGGACACACAGACCGCGCTGTCAAGAGGCAGACTCTACCCGAGGCGCTCGCTTACGTCTGGCAGGGGTATCCGCTAGTCCGATGAATCTCCTGGCACCGGCTGCGCGGTAAAGTATGCTGAAGAAGCGCGGTACGATTCTGGCGATCGAGCGACGATGAATGTTCTGAATCCGTTCGGAGCGAACGCGAACCTGGCTCGCATTGCACGCCGATATGTCTGGGCGGCGCCCGCCATCACCGTTCTTTCTATCTTGACCGGGCTGTTTGAAGGCGTCGGCATCAGCCTGCTGATGCCTTTCCTCTCGACCCTGACCCACACTGCCGCCACACCCAGCAACGGAGCGTTGGCTCTGGTCAACCGTTTTGCGCAGGGGTATAGCCGCAACGGGCGTCTGCTGCTCATTGCAGGGGCCATCCTGCTCTCGAGTGTCCTCAAAAACCTGTTCCGAACCGTCCAGAACGCTTACGCAGCCTGGGTCGACGGGCGTGTCGGCGATGATATCCGCTGCGCGCTGTCGGCACGCCTCGAAGGTGTCGGCTACGCCTTCTTCCTGGTCCAGGATCCGTCGCGGCTGGCCAACATTCTTACCTCTGAGTCCTGGAAGGCCTCGGCGGCGGTGCGCGCCGTACTGAGCCGCATCGCCGCAGGGGCGGCCACGGCGGTCTTCGGCATCATGCTGTTTATTGTGAGCTGGCGGCTTTCGCTCATGGTCCTGGTCGGCGGTCTTGCAGCACGTGCAGCGCAGAAGTACCTTGAAGGTCGCCTGACGGAGTTGAGCCACCGCACCGTCTCTGCCAAGAACGCGCTTGCCGACCGCATGCTCTTCTCCGTGTTTGGAGCGCGCGTCGTCCGGCTCTTCAACCACCAGCAGGCCGAGCATGCGCGCTTCGCCCAGACCTCCAACGACGTGCGGCGCGTCATCCTCAGGGTCGAGGCCGTCGCGGGTACGATCAGCCCACTGCTGGAAGCCCTGCACGGCCTGCTTTTCGTCACGGTCATGATGTTTGCCGTACTCACCGGCGATTCACTCCCGGTCCTGGCCGCCTTCCTGGTATTGATGAACCGGCTGCAGCCGCACCTGCGCGCGCTCGAGCAATCGGGAACCGAGTTTGCCTCGGCCGCCGGCCAGCTCACAGAAGTGGAGTGGCTGCTCAGCGATGCGGACAAGCCCGCAGCGCCGGTCGGTCACCTTCCGTATCCCGGTTTGCGCGACACCATCGAGTTTGATCATGTGACCTTTGGCTACCAGGTGGCCGGTGCGGAGCCTGCTCTCACCAATGCATGCTTCCAGCTGCGCCGCGGACGCGCTACGGCGCTCATCGGTGAGTCCGGCGCCGGCAAATCGACGGTGATCAATCTGCTCTGCCGGCTGCTCGAACCTTCCTTGGGAGCCATTCGTGTGGATGGTCAACCGCTTGCGGAATACCGAGTCGATGAGTGGCTCGCCGGCATTTCGATCGCCGGTCAGGACATTGACCTGATCGACGGCACAATCGCGGAGAACATCGCCTATAGTCTGCCGACGATAGATCGAGAAAGGATTCAAGCAGCTGCGCGGCTGGCGAAGGCAGACTTTATCGAGGACCTGCCGCTTGGCCTCGATGCTTTTGTCGGTCCCCGAGGTTTGAATCTTTCAGGCGGCCAGCGCCAGCGCATCGGTCTGGCGCGGGCGCTGGCGCGCCAGCCGCAGATCCTGATCCTGGATGAGGCGACCAACGCGATCGACTACGAAACAGAAAACGCGATTATCAAGACGCTGGTGGAGTTAAAAAAGTGCATGACCATCGTCGTTATCAGCCACCGGCCCGGCACACTTGCCTTTTGTGATGACGCAGTTGTGCTGTGCAACGGGCGAGTGCTGGAGAGCGGGCCGCTCGACTCAACAGCCGGGTACCAGGCCATGCGCGCAGGCAGTGGCGAGCTAAGCGTGACTTACGCGGCCACTGCCGAGAAGAGTTAAGCCATCCCCCATTTCAGCCGGCGGCCATTGCCGCTCAGGCGGCCGGACCACCGTCAGCGCCCGGCCCCCTTTGCGCCACCCAGTTGGAAGTCCACTTGAAGCTGCCCGTGCTCGAAGCTGCAGCGAAAATCTAAGTCCAAAGGACGCGATTGCCGACCCTCACATATAGCGAACGATTGCAGTACCTCGCCGGTTCCATCCTTTGGATGCTCACCTTTCAGTTCTTTATCTGTGAGCAGATCGCCCGCCTGGCCTGGAAAATACCCTACAGCATGGCCTTCTCGCTGATCAGCGACCTGGGCGCGATGCACTGTTCGTATGGACCCGACGCGGCGCTCGCGGTGCTGCCGAAGGTCTGCTCCCCTTTGCACAATGTGATGAACGCCTCCCTGATGGTGCAGGGCTGCCTCATCCTGGGCGGCGCAGTGTGCGTGCGTCGTATGTTTCCGGATAAGTGGATGTTTGCGGCGGCGATCTTTCTGCTGGCTGTTGCCGGCGTGGCCGTCAGCTTCGTCGGCATCGCGCCTGAAGATACAGGAGGCGAGCTCCACGGCGACTGCGCCGCTCTGTTCTTCTACAGCGCCAACCTGGGCATGATCCTGGCCGGCATAGGATATCGATCTGTTCGCCGCGCGCAACGCAGCATTCCAGCCCTGGTCTGCGGAGGAGTCGGACTTCTTGCTGTCCTGCTCATGCCCGCGGCCAATCACCTGCTGGTCGGCGTGGGAACGGTCGAACGCATGGCCGCCTACCCTCTGCCGCTCTGGCTGATGTACACGGGATACACCTTCCTGAAGCGGCTGCGCCGAGCCTGAGTTCAGCGATTATTGAAGAGTGGGTTAGGCGCGGCACCCGGACCTTTTGACGCATTGCTCGTCCCGCTGCCGGAGCGCGGCTTGCGCTTGACCGGCGGCGCAGAGCTCGGGGGCCGCTGCTTGCTGTTGCGCTTGCGTTTGCCCGGCTCCTCAATCACGCTGCGCATCCAGTAATTGCCGTCGCCATCCACCTCAATCCCGTGCACCTCGCGCTCGAAGCCCGGAAAGCGCTTGCCAAATTCCTCCATCGCCAGGATCAACCGCATGACCGGGCTGTCCGGCGCGCCAAAACGCTCGCCCGGCATCGACATGGGAATGCCGGGCGGATACGGCACCAGCATCACCGCCGCGATGCGCCCGGCCATCTCTGAAAAGCGGGTCTTCTCCGTGCCGTTGCGAACCAGTTTCTGGTAGGTCTGCGCCGGCGTCAGCACCGGGTCGAAATCTTCATCGCAGGCATCATTGACCAGGCCGGCAAGATTCAGCTCGACCATGGCCGCGTGCATCTCGTCGGAGAGCTCCTTGAGCGTCACATTGCGGTAGCGGGCCGGGTAGCGGGTGACCAACTCGGGCATAGCTTCCTGCAGCGGAGCCTCGCTGTCGTAGAGCCGCTTGAACTCAAATAGGTTCTCAAGCAGCGCGCCCCACTTGCCCTTCGACGTGCCGACCGAAAAGAGCGTGAGGATGGTGTAGTCCCCGGTGCGCGCAATCTCGACGCGGCGTCCGTCGAGAAACTCGGTGAGAATCGCCGCAGGAATCCCCCACTGGTCTACCTGTCCGCGTGCATTCGCGCCCGGGGTCAGGATGGTCACCTTGGTCGGATCGAGCATGCAGTAGCCGTCGGCGATGTCCGCGTCCTGAAAGCCATGCCACTCGTCGCCCGGCTTCAGCGTCCAGCAATCAGGATTGTTGGCGAGCAGATGGTCCGAAGCCTTCTCGAAGAGAACCACCTCGCCCTCTTCGGGATCGAACACCTTATCCGGCTGATAGAGCGAAAAGAACCAGCCGTTTCCGTTGCTTTCGGCCTCCCGCAGGCGGTGCGCAATCGAGGACATGGCTTGCCGAAAGCTGATCGCGTCCTCGATGGTCTCGTCCATCAGCGTCGGCCCGGCGGGCTCGTCCATCATCGCCGCGGCCACGTCAAGGGACGCGATCAGCGGATAAAACGGCGAGGTCGTGCCATGCATCATGAACGACTCGTTGAACAGGTCGTAGTCGAGCGGCGCGCGCGGACTCAGCTTGATATGCACCATCGAGCCCATGGAAAACGCCGCCAGCATCTTGTGGGTTGATTGGACAGCAAAAATGGCCGGGCGATCCGGCATCTCGTCCGGAACGCCCATGGCGAAGCGGCCCTTGTAAATAGGGTGGAACTTCGCATACGCGTACCACGCTTCGTCAAAGTGCACCCGGGGCACGCTCTTCGCCAGCTCCTCGACCACCCGGGTGACGTTGTAGCACAGTCCGTCGTAAGTCGAGTTCGTCACCACTGCATAGGTCGGCTCCTTTGAGGGTGCGCCGGCACAAAGCGGGCTTTTCTCGATCAGCTCGCGGATCGACTCGGGTGAAAAACGCGCCAGGGGCACCAGTCCGATCATGCCGTAGCCATTGCGTGTCGGTTTGAAGTAGACAGGCCGCGCGCCGGTCACGGTCAGCGAATGGCAGATCGACTTGTGGCAGTTCGCGTCCGCCAGCACCACATCGTCATTGGCGACTACACCCTGGCCGACGATCTGGTTGGAGGTGGACGAGCCGCTCAGCACATAGAAGGTCCAGTCCGCACCAAAGATGCGCGCAGCATTGCGTTCGCTCTCGCCCGGCGGCCCAATGTGGTCGAGCCACGAGCCCAGCGGCGCAGTCGAGATGCCGAGGTCCGAGCGCATCAGGTTCTCGCCGAAAAAGCGGTGAAACTCCATGCCCACCGGGTGCTTCAGGTAGGCGACGCCGCCCATGTGTCCGGGAGCGTCCCAGCTGTAGGCGCCCTGGTCGGTGTATTTCTTGAGCTCGCGAAAGTACGGCGGCAGCAGTTGTTCATGGTAGCGCTCGACTGCAAAGTCGACGCGATTGGCGATGAATGCAGGCGTGTCCCCGAACAGGTGAATGTACTCATGCACCTGGCGGACGACCTCGAGCGGCAGCTCCGAAACCAGCGTGCGATCTGCGATCAGGAAAATCGGAATCTTGGTATTGCGATGCCGCACCGCACGCAGGATCTTAAGCGCCGCGCGCTCGTCAAACTGGTGGTCGCCCGCAAGGTCCCAGTCGAGCAGGATGGCCGAGTGCGACGGATCGGACTTCACCAGCGACAGGCCATCCTCCGGCGTCGAGGTGCGCACCACCTCGTAGCCCTCTTCGCTGATCGCCTCCACCAGCCGTTCCATGGCGCGGTCAGAGACAGAGTCGGTGCCCCCAACCTCGCTCGCAATCAGCAAAACCCAACGGCCTTCGTCCATTCCACCTCGCGCTTCTCTTCCAATGCTACAGCGATTCGGGGCCTGTACTTTTCAGTGGTGTGAATCGCGGAGACTGACGTGCAGTGTATGGTTCGGAGAGAACAGTCAGCCTGCCTGATCACGAGTGTTCCGGCCAGCTCAACAAGGGCAGTCATCCTGAGCGAAGCGAAGGATCTGCAGGCGATCTGACTTACCCACTGGAGAGATAGATGGCGCGCACGCGAAGACGGTTCCTGAAGGAAACAGCACTCGGCATGGTCGCGGCTGCGATCAGTACTCGCGCTGAGGCGCAGGCCACTCCGCCGCCGGCAGGCATGCCGCCCGCCTTCGGCACCGCGCCTGCCGCAGGTCCGGCGGTCAGCCCGGCGACCTTTGCGGAGGCCGAGAAGCTGGTCCAGTTCCCGCTTGACGCGAAAGACCGTGCGCAGGCCGCCGGCAACTGGCGCAACGCGATGGCGTCTCTCTACGAGGTCCGCACCGGTCCGCGCAAGGTCGCCATCGAGGACTCGATCTCACCCGCCTCCATTTGGAACCCCATGCTCCCGGGCATGACGCCCGGCCCTGCACAAAGCCGCTTCGTCCGCAGCAAACGGCCGGCGCCGCCGCTGCCCGCGCGCGAGCAAGACATCGCCTTCGCTCCGGTCACCCACTTGTCGAAATGGGTCGAGTCCCGCCAGCTCACCTCCGAGCGGCTGACGCACATCTATCTCGATCGCCTGCAGCGCTTTAACCCGCAGCTGCGCTGCGTGATCACCCTCACGCCCGACCTCGCGCTCGAGCAGGCAAAGCAGGCGGATGCCGAGATCGCCGCGGGCCATTACCGCGGCCCGCTCCACGGCATTCCCTGGGGCGGCAAGGACCTGCTCGATACCGCGGGCATCCCCACCACCTGGGGCGCCGAGCCCTATCGCTACCGGACGCCTACGAGGGACGCAGCCGTCGTCGCCCGCCTGCACAATGCAGGCGCGGTGCTGGTGGCCAAGCTGTCGCTCGGCGCGCTGGCGCTCAATGACATCTGGTTTGGCGGCCAGACCATGAACCCGTGGCTGCCCGAGGAAGGCGCCTCCGGCTCCAGCGCCGGCCCAGGTTCGGCTACGGCCGCCGGCCTGGTCGGCTTCTCGATCGGCAGCGAGACCGGGGGCTCCATCGTCAGCCCGTCCATGCGCTGCGGCGTCAACGGCCTGCGCCCCACCTACGGCCGCGTCGCGCGCACAGGCGCGATGACCCTCTGCTGGTCGCTCGACAAACTCGGCCCCATGTGTCGCAGCGTCGAAGACACCCTGCTGGTGCTCCACACCATCTCCGGACCCGACGCGGAAGACCTCGCCAGCGTTCCCAGCCATCTCGACTATGACGCCACCGCGCCGGTCGAAGGTCTCCGCGTCGGCTACTTTCCGCAGTGGATGAAGGAGGCGACCGATGTCGACCGCGCGGCGCTTGAGACCGCTCGCAAGCTGGGCATGGTCCCGGTCGAGGTGACCATTCCCGACTGGCCCTACGACTCGCTCCAGCTGATTCTCTTCGCCGAGTCCGCGGCGGCTTTTGAAGAGCTGACTCTCTCGGGAAGACTCGATACGCTGCGCGCCCAGGTGCCCGATGCCTGGCCCAACACCTTTCGCCAGTCGCGCTTTCTCTCCGCAGTCGACTACGTGCAGGCCGATCGCCTGCGCCGCAAGGTCGCGCTCGAAATGGCACGCGTCATGTCCAGCGTCGACCTGCTGCTGGTGCCCTCGCTGCGCGACGAGATGCTGGTCATCACCAACTTCACCGGTCACCCCTCGTTGACCATGCGCGCCGGCTTCATCGAGGTAAGCGAAGCTCGCAGCGACTGGGCGCCCGACCCTGCCAACCCGCTGCCGAAGTTCTCACCGCCGCGCCGCGTGCCCTATGGCGTGACGCTGATCGGCCGCCTCTTCGACGAAGGCACCATCGGCCGCGCCGGGCTGGCACTGGAGCAGGCCTTTGGTGTGGTCGACGCGCGGCCGGCGGGCTTCTAACGCCTCACCGGCCTAAGCGCGCCTACTTCGCTACCGGCTTCTTGTTGCCCGTGTTCAGAACACGCACCAGCGTGTCCTGTGTTACGCCGAGGATATCCGGCGCATGGTCGCCGTTCAGGTCGAGCAGTGTTGCCCCCTGCAACGCAGGGGAGTAGTACTCACATCACTGTTCGTTTAGGCAACCGCGATGGAACGACCCAGGCGCCGAAC
>CAXUND010000022.1:27813-37705 GCA_964252445.1 uncultured Acidobacteriaceae bacterium
GTCGACGGCGAGCGCATACTCGCTGCCGGTACGAGCGTGCCTCACGCTGCCGGCGCAACGGTCATTGACCTTGGCGACACCACGCTCATGCCCGGGCTGATCGACGCCCACGTACACCTTTTTCTGCACCCAGGCGCCGAGGACCTGCAGACCGTGCAGGAGTCCGTCCCACAGCGCACCATCCTTGCGACCATCGCAGCCCGCGAAGACCTGATGGCGGGCTTTACCGCGGAGCGCGACATGGGGACCGAGGGCGCGGGTTCGGCAGACACCGCTGTGCGCGACGCCATCGATACGGGCCTCATTCCTGGGCCGCGTATGCGCATCAGCGGCAACGCCATCAGCGTCCTCGGCGGCCACGAGGACGCCATCGGCTACAACCCCGCGGCGCATGTACCCGGAAATGCAGATTACGCAAATAATGCTGGCGAATTAATTGAGGTCATTCGCAAGCAATTAAAAGAAGGCGCAAGCTTTATCAAGATTTACGAAACTGGAGCAGACGTCGAGGATAAGGGGCACCCCGGTCGACTCGCAACGCCCTACCAGTACACGGAGGCTGAGCTGGCAGCCGCGGTAGCTGAGACCCGGCGCATGGGCACGCGCGTCGGCGTCCACTGCACCGCGGATCCGGGCGCGTTGTTTGCCGCTCAGGCAGGTGTCGCCTCGATTGACCACGCGTACCAACTGAGCGACGCGACCATGGCGCTGATGCGCGAGAAGAATATTTATGCGGTGCCCACCTTCACCATCTCAGAATATTTCGCCGCGCATGCCGCCAGTCCCCGAGCTGCAGCACGCGAGCAGCAACTAGTATCTCTGCATGCCGCTGAGTTCAAGAAGCAGTTAGCCGCAGGCGTGCCGATGGCGGTCGGCTCCGACGTTGGCCCCTTCCCCCACGGGACCCAGGCACGGGAGCTCGAACTAATGGTGAAGTTCGGCATGTCTGCCCAGCAGGCGCTTGAGGCAGATCTGCTGCATGGCGCCGACTTACTCGACTGGAAAGGCCAAATCGGCGAGCTTAAGGCCGGCTACTACGCGGACATTATTGCGGTGCCCGGCAATCCACTTACTGATATCAGCGTCACGACTCGAGTGAAATTCGTGATGAAGGGCGGCATCATTTACAAGCGGTGACTTACTTGCCGGGGGCTCCGGCCAGGTCATCGAGTGCCAGGTTCAGTTGGAGAACGTTGACCCGCGGTTCCCCGAGTACGCCTAGCTGGCGTGGCTTGATGCTTCTGACTACTAGCTGTTGGACCACTCCCTCGGCCAGGCCCCGCTCGCGCGCTACTCTCGCCACCTGGTATGCGGCGGCAGCGGGCGTGATGTCCGGGTCCAGGCCTGAAGCGGAAGCAGTCACCAGATCTACTGGCACCGGCCCGTTCTCCTGCCCTCCTTCCGACGCTACTGAAGCAGTCACTCGATCGACCAGGGCCTTGCTGGTTGACGCCAGGTTTGAACCTGAAGAGTTCGCCGCATCGTAACCGGTGCCGGCGTTGGAGGGTCGGCTGTGAAAGTATCTGGGACCGGTAAATGGCTGACCGATGTTCGCGGAGCCCACTATTTTGCCCCCGCTGCTGATAAGTTGGCCATTCGCTTTTTCATGAAAGAAAGACTGAGCGATGACGGTGATCAACATTGGATAGAGAATCCCAAGAACTACCGCGGTAACGAGCGTATAGAGACTTGCGGTTATCAGGGTACGCTTCACGACCATCTCCTAGGCAAGACCAACAGCGGTGATGATGACATCAATCAGCTTAATGCCGAGAAAGGGCACAATCAATCCCCCGAGTCCATAGATGAACAGGTTCCGCTTAAGCAGGGCTTCGGCAGAGAGCGGCCGGTAGGCGACTCCGCGCAGCGCCAGTGGAACCAGAGCGATGATCACCAGGGCATTGAAGATCACCGCCGACAGCACGGCCGACTGCGGCGTCTTGAGATGCATGATGTTCAGTACGGCAAGCACGGGAAATACCCCGGCAAACATAGCCGGAATAATGGCGAAGTACTTTGCCACATCATTCGCAATAGAAAAAGTTGTGAGCGCGCCGCGAGTCATCAGCAGCTGCTTGCCGATACCGACAATCTCAATCAGCTTGGTCGGATTCGAGTCGAGGTCGACCATGTTGCCGGCCTCCTTGGCTGCCTGCGTGCCCGAGTTCATCGCCACGCCCACATCCGCCTGCGCCAGCGCGGGCGCGTCGTTGGTGCCGTCCCCGGTCATCGCCACCAGCTTGCCTTCCGCCTGCTCCCGGCGGATAAGGTCCATCTTGTCCTTTGGTTTGGCTTCGGCGAGAAAATCATCAACGCCCGCTTCTCGCGCGATTGCGGCCGCTGTCAAGGGGTTGTCGCCGGTGATCATGATGGTCCGAATGCCCATGCGCCGCAGTTCGGCAAAACGCTCCCGCATCCCGCCCTTCACAATATCTTTCAGGTGAATGACGCCAAGCGCTCGCAGGCCTTCAGAGACCACCAGCGGCGTGCCTCCGCTGCGCGAGACCACATCGACGGCCTCGCGAACTGCAGGCGGCAGACTCGAACCCTGCTCTTCAAGGTGTTTTGCGATCGCGTCAGCTGCACCTTTGCGAATCACACGGCCGTCAAGGTTGACGCCCGACATACGCGTCAACGCACTGAAGGCAATAAATTCTGCGTTAAGTCCGGATAACTCGCGTCCGCGCAGACCGAACTTTCCCTTGGCCAGCACCACGATCGAGCGGCCTTCCGGCGTCTCGTCGGGCAAGGAAGACAATTGCGCCGCGTCTGCCAGCTGTTCGCTCGAAATACCGGGCGCCGTGACAAACTCGGTTGCCTGTCGATTGCCGATGGTGATGGTGCCCGTCTTATCAAGCAGCAGCGTATTCACGTCGCCGGCTGCCTCGACAGCGCGGCCTGACATTGCGAGAACATTATGCTGGACCAGCCGGTCCATGCCGGCAATGCCGATTGCAGAGAGCAGCCCACCAATGGTTGTGGGGATCAGGCACACCAGCAGCGATACCAGGACAAATACCGTCTGCGGTGCACCAGAATAAATAGCAAATGGTTGCAGCGAGACTACGGCCAGCAGAAAAATAATCGTAAGTCCCGCCAGCAGGATATTCAGCGCAATTTCATTCGGAGTTTTTTGTCGCTCCGCCCCTTCGACTAACGCGATCATGCGGTCAAGAAAAGTCTCACCCGGATTGGCGGTGATGCGAATGCGAATCTCATCTGAAAGAACACGGGTGCCGCCGGTCACTGCTGAACGATCGCCGCCAGCCTCGCGGATGACCGGCGCTGACTCGCCGGTAATTGCCGACTCGTCGACCGATGCCACGCCCTCGACCACCTCGCCATCGCCGGGGATCATGCCGCCTGCGGAGATCACCACCAGGTCATCGACTCTGAGCATCGAGCTCGCGACCTCTTCTATCGAGCCGTCCTTCTTCACTCGGCGCGCGGTAGTCTCGGCCTTGGCGCGCCGCAGGGTGTCTGCCTGCGCTTTTCCTCGACCCTCAGCCATCGCCTCCGCAAAGTTGGCAAACAGTACGGTGAACCACAGCCACAGAGTGATTTGCAGGTTAAAGCCGAAGCTTGTAGCGTGGTGCACAAGTCCGCCGATCAGCAATGCCGTGGTCAAGACGCTACCGGCCTCGACCACAAACATGACCGGATTCTTTGCCATCTTGCGAGGATCGAGCTTGATCAGCGCGTCGAGCGCTGCACGGCGCACGAGGGCAGGCTGAAACATACTTTGCGATTTCGCCATGAACGTTTTCCTCTTAGAACGTGTGGCCTGCATGCATCAGCAGGTGTTCAAGCACGGGCCCGAGGCTCAGCACGGGAAAGAATGTCAGGGCGCCGACGATCAGAATCACGCTCACCAGCAACGTGGTAAACAGCGGCGTCGTCACCGGAAAGGTTCCCTGCGATGGCGGCGCGATCTTTTTGCCGGCCAGGTTGCCCGCAACCGCGAGCATGGGGATGATCATCAGGAAGCGTCCGGCGAACATCGCGATGCCCAGCGTGGAGTTGTACCAGGGCGTGTTCACGTTCACGCCGGCAAACGCCGATCCGTTATTCCCGGCAGCCGAGGCGTAGGCGTACAGGATCTCTGACAAGCCATGCGGCCCCATGTTGGCGCGCGCTGCAAGCCCCTGCGGCAGCAGGGTCGCGACCGCAGCCAGCCCCAGAATGATCACCGGAAAGATGAGCAGGTAGAGCATCGAAAGCTGCACATCCGCTGCCTCAATCTTTTTGCCCAGATACTCCGGCGTACGGCCCACCATGAGGCCGGCGATAAAAACAGCCAGCACCACAAAGATCAGCATCCCGTAGAGACCGGCCCCGACGCCGCCGAAGACCACTTCCCCGAGCATGATGTCCACCATCGGAACCATGCCACCGAGCGGTGTAAAGCTGTCATGCATGGAGTTGACGCCGCCGCAGCTCGCATCCGTCGTCACGGTGGCGAACAGCGCGCTGTTGGCCACTCCAAAGCGCACTTCTTTGCCTTCCATGTTGCCGCCCGCCTGCGCTGTGGTGGTCCTTTGATCGACACCGTGGAAGAGCGGATTCGGCTGAGACTCAGCTGTATACGCTGCCAGGACGCCACACGCGAACAGCACGGACATGGCTCCAAAAACCGCCCAGCCATGTTTTGGCGAGCCTACCATCCGACCCAGCGTAACCGTGAGACCGGCAGGGATCAGAAAGATCGAGAGCATCTGCAGCAGGTTCGACACGGGCGTGGGGTTTTCAAACGGATGGGCGCTGTTGGTGTTGAAGAAACCGCCGCCATTGGTGCCCAGCATCTTGATGGCTTCCTGCGACGCAACCGGGCCCTGGGCAATCGTCTGGGTTGTGATCACCTGCTTGGTGACCTTGCCGTCGCTGCCGGTGGTGCTTGCTGTCTGCGGCTCGACCAGCTTGACCGTGTCATAGGGACGGAAGTTCTGAACCACGCCTTGCGAGGTCAACGCCAGCGCATAGACGATCGAGATGGGCAGCAGGACCCAGAGAATGGCTCGGGTCGTATCGACCCAGAAGTTTCCCAGCGTGTTCGATTCGCGACGAGCGATACCGCGCACGAAGGCAATCGCGAGCGCAATGCCGATCCCGGCCGACCAGAAGTTGTGCGTTGCCAGCGCGAGCATCTGGGTGAGATAGCTCATCGTGCTTTCAGGCACGTAAGACTGCCAGTTGGTGTTGGTCGTGAACGACACAGCCGTGTTCCAGGCCAGGCCCTGGCTTACGCCGGGCAGATGCTGGGGGTTCAAGGGCAGGATCGCCTGTGCGCGCTCAATTACATAGGTCAGCAGCAGGCTGGCGGCGCTGAAGATGAGCATTGAGACCGCGTACTCGGTCCAGCGCATCTCTTCGTCTTCGCGCACGCCCGTCAGCCTGTAGAGCAGCTTTTCAAGCGGCCGCAGCAAGGGGTCAAGCCAGGTTCGCTCGCGGGCAAACACCCGCACCATGTAGAGCCCCATAGGTCTTGCCAGCAGCAACACCAGCACGCAAAAAATAGCGATCTGTAGCCATCCATTTGCGCTCATACTAGAACTTCTCCGGACGCAGCACCGCGTAAACGAGGTACACCAGCAGCGCAGCGCACAAGAGCAGCAGCAGAATGTTCTCAGCCATTGGTCCGGCCCCGCGTCAACCGCTCACATCCACTTACATACACGACGGCGACCGCGAACAACGCGATAGACGCCACAACAGCGAGCACATCGCTCATCTTTCCCAACCAGCTTTCCCAACCAGCTTTCAGTCTCGAGTTCCAGACATGGCCCCGCGCCGGGCCGATGACGCCCACAGCGGAGAAGACAGCCTTACCGTTAGTAGAGACCTGGCGGGACTGGAAATTCGTAGAAAAACCGTAAAGGTGCTAAGTCGTTTCCGCGGCATGGTCGTCGTCCGGCCCGGAACCGCCGCCGAGAAATCGATAGCCGACCCACGGCTCGCTGAGGATATAGCGGGGCTCAGGACCGGCCTCTATCTTCTTCCGCAGCTGCCCTACCAGCACGCGCAGGTACTCCGGCTGGTCGAGGCCGGCCGTGCCCCATACAGCCCGCAGCAGCACCCTATGGGTCAGCACACGGTCAGGATGCCTTGCGAAGTAGACCAGCAGGTCAAACTCTTTCGGAGTAAGGTGGATAGCTTTTCCCAGGTGCACCACGCGGTGCCCTTCAACGTCGATGTGAAAATCTCCCGCCGTAAAGATTGACGGCATCTGGTCTGCGTCCGCCGAGGAACGGCGCAGGTGGGAGCGCACACGAGCCAGCAGTTCCTGGGTGCTGAAGGGTTTGGTCACGTAGTCGTCGGCGCCCTCGTCGAGCGCTTTCACCTTCATCATGTCCTGGCTGCGAACAGAGAGCACGATCACCGGCGTCGTGCCTCGCTGGCGCACTTCGCGCGTCAGCTCTATGCCGTCCATCTCGGGCATCGAGAGATCCGTGATCACCAGGTCAGGCGGCCCTTCCATGTACCGCTCCAAGGCCTGCACCCCGTTTGCGGCTGTCGTTACTTCGTATCCGCTGCTCTCAAGTGTGGTGCGCAGCACGCGGGTGATCTGCGGCTCATCGTCAACAATCAGGATCCTGCGCTTCACTGCTCTTACTCTATCGCACGCCTTACAATCGCTCCTGTGACGCGGTTTCTCTTTGTTTCGGCAGCACGCTGGGCAGCCTCAATCGTCCTGCTGACACTGGTTTTCTTGGTCGATCGCAGCGGCCTTCTCGCGAACCCGACTACGGTGGCGGTAACCTTTCTGTTGATCATCCTGCTGCAGGCGGCGTTCTGGGGTTTGCGCTACGCCATCGTCACCTCGGTCGCCGCAACTTTGTGTTTCAACTACTACTTTCTTCCGCCGCTCAACAGCTTCTCCATCGCAGACCGGCAGAACTGGGTAGCGCTCGGAGCTTTCCTGGCAGTCGCACTGATTGGCAGCAACTTCTCTGACCGTATCCGTCAGCAGGCAGCGCGGGCCGAACGCAGCCGCAGCGAGCTTGAGTGTCTTTACGACTTCGGCCAGCGGCTGCTCGCCACCGGCACAACGGCGGAGCTGGTCCGCACCGTGCCAATGAGTATCGTTGCCGCGTTTCGGGCGCAGTCCGCGGCGCTTTACCTCGCGGATGAGGACACTGTCTTCCGCGCCGGCCCCGCCGAGCAATCGCTCGACACGGTCAGCCGAGAGCAGCTGCAATCAGCAGTCGACAGCCATGCGCAGCTGCTCAACCCGCACTCCTCGCTGTTGCCGGTCTCCGTCGGCGTCCGACCCATCGGCGCCGTCTATGTCGAAGCTTCGCCCGGCCAACCCATGCCCGCACTTGAAACCCTGGAGGCAATGTGTGCGCTGATCGCGATCTCCATCGAGCGCACCAGGGCGGTCGACAGGCTTGCCCGTTCGGATGCTGCGCGCGAGAGCGAACGGCTGCGAACGGCCCTGCTCGACGCAGTGACGCATGACCTGCGCACCCCGCTTACCTCGATCAAGGCCTCGGTCTCCGCACTGCTCACGGAAAAGGAACTGCCGGCCCCGCTGTCAACAGAACAGCGCGCGGAGCTGCTGACGGTCATCGATGAGGAGAGCGACCGGCTGAACAAGCTGATTGCGCAGGCGACCGAGATGGCGGCCCTTGAAGCGCAAGAAGTCCAGCTAGAGCTGGCGCCATGCTCGATTGCAGAAATTGCGGAGAAGACGGTCGCCGGGATGCACGACATCCTCGATGGAAGGCCGGTCGATCTGACGATTGCACCAGATTTACCCGCCGTACACGCAGACGCGGCGCTGTTGAGTAAGGTACTGGTGCATCTTCTCGAAAACGCAGCCAAGTACTCGGTGCCCGGTTCGCCCATCGGGCTTGCCGCATTTCAGAACCGAAAGTCTGTCACTGTGACTGTGACCGATACAGGTCCTGGGATTGAGCCGGAGGAGCGCGAGCGCATTTTCGAGAAGTTTTACCGCGGACGCAGCCAGCGCTATCGCGCGCCGGGAACAGGCATGGGCCTGGCCATCTGCAGGGCGGTCATGGAGGCACACCGAGGCACGATCACGGTCGAGAGCAGAGTCGGCCAGGGATCGACCTTCGCTCTCACGCTCCCGATCGCGACCTAGACGGACGTGCCTCTACGCCAAAAGCTACGTCGCCGCTCGAGCCTACTTAATCGTCAGCTCCTGCTTCAGGGGCAGGTCCTGTGACGAGCCGCCCACCGCGATGGTGTACGCACCCGGCAGCAGCTCCCACTGGTTCTGCTTTTCATCGAAGATCGAGAGGTATTTCGGCTCTATTTCAACGGTGACCTCGCGGCTTTCGCCCGGCGCAAGCTTGACCTTGGTAAAGCCGACCAGCCGCTTGGGCGGCTCGCCGGCGCGCTCCGGCAGCATCGCGTACACTTCTGCGATCTCTGAGCCCGCACGCTTGCCGGTATTCGCAACCGTAAAGGTGACAGATGTCTTCTGCCCCGGCATCACCTTCAGCCCGGAGTACTCATACTTGGTGTACGAGAGCCCAAACCCAAAGGGAAACGCGACCGCTTTCTTCTCTGCGTCGTACCACTTGTAGCCCACCTTCAGGCCTTCGTCGTAGCGGACCGAGTATCCCGTTCCGTTATGCTTCTCGTCATTCACTGCACCGGATCCTGAGCCCTCATCCTCCTTGCTCAGCGGCGGTATGGACAGGTGCGGCAGGTCGGCATCGCTCATCGGGAAGGTCATCGGCAGCTTCGCGGACGGGTTCTCCTCGCCGGTCAGGATGTCGGCGAGCGCATTCGCGCCGCGGCTGCCGCCGTACCAGGCCTCCACAATGCCGGCCACCTTCCCTGCCCAGGGCGTCAGCGCCGCCGAACCGGTCTCGAGCACCACGATCGTGTGCGGATTCGCGGCTGCGACCGCCTCGATCAGTGCGTCCTGGCTGTCGGGCAGCGCCAGCGTCGGCAGGTCCATGCCCTCGCTCTCCCACTGCGAGGCGAACACGATGGCTACGTCCGACTTCTTCGCCAGATCGGCCGCCGCCGCAACATCGTCGCCCGACGCAAACGTGACGTTCGACTCCGGCAGTTTGCTCTTCAGCTGCCGCAGCGGCGATGTCGGGAACCATACATGCTCCTGCCAGTGGCCGGGCTTGCCGGGATCGACGGCGTTGCCGCCCGGCGGATCCACCTGCGCCGATCCTCCGCCCGAGAGCATGCCCACATCCGCATGCCCGCCGATGACCGCAACCCTGCGCACCCGCGCCGCGTCGATCGGCAGGATGTTGTCCTCGTTCTTCAAGAGGACAATACTCTGCTCCTCAATCCTCTCCGCGACATGCAGGTCCCGGTCAATGTCGACGACCATCTTCTGCGGAGGATAGTCGACGATGCCGGCGGCAAACTCCGCGCGCAGCATGCGGTGCGCATGGTCGTCGATCTCGGCCGTGGTCACCGTGCCCGCTTCCACCGCCTGCTTCAGCGCCGGGCCGAAATACTTATCCATGGGCTCTTCATTGTCGAGGCCCGCCTTCGACGCCTTCACCGTCGAGTGCGTCCCGCCCCAGTCCGAAAGCACAAAGCCCTTGAACTTCCACTCGTCCTTGAGCACCTCGGTCAGCGTGTAATGGTTCTCGCAGGCATAGTCGCTGTTCACGCGGTTGTAGGAGCACATCACCGCCTGCGCATCCGAGTCTTGCAGCCCGATCTCAAACGCCAACAGATCGCTTTCTCGCAAGGCCCGCTTCGAGATGATCGCGTTGACGATGTTGCGCCCGGTCTCCTGGTCGTTCACAGCGTAGTGCTTGATGTCGCCGATGACATGCTGCGCCTGGAGCCCCTTCATCACCTGGCCGACCAGCGTGCCGGCGAGAATCGGGTCCTCGCCCAGGTACTCAAAGGTGCGCCCATTGCGCGGCTCGCGCGTCACGTT
>CAXUND010000023.1:0-37146 GCA_964252445.1 uncultured Acidobacteriaceae bacterium
TCCATCCCACGAGCAGTGCGGCAGCGGACAGGTGACACCGTTCGCCTGGTAGAGGACGTCCAGGCTGGGTGCTTTCCCGCAGCCGTGCGCCGCGCTCGCTGGAAGCCCACCCCGGGTATGTCAACACTCTTTGAGAGCTAGCTTTCCGCACGGGACTGGGATGCGGCCGTCACCACAGCCTTACGACTTCACGCAAGAGCGGGATCGGTTGCGGAGTTGGCTTGCGCGGGAGCCAAAGGATGGCGAAGAGCACGGCGATCAAGGCGCTGTAGAGCTGGACCGAATGCTCGATCACGACAAAGCGGTACTCGGTGTACTGGAGGGTAGCGATCAGGAGACCGCCGACAAGACCGAAGATGAGGGCGTGGCGCTTCACGGACGGGTTGAAAAGCAGTGTAACGGAAGGGAGATCCCCTGAGCCTCAAACAACGGAGTGCCGGCAGGGTCCCGCCAAGAGCTTGGCGCGGGAGCCAACCACCCCTGCACCACCCACCTAGGACCACCCACCTGGACCACCCACCTGGTCCACCCACCTAGGCCATGGACCCTCGCTCCGGAGAGTTCGTGCACAAGGGTCCACTAAATCAATGGTGCCGGGAGGGGGGGTCGAACCCCCACGAGGTTGCCCTCGGCGGATTTTGAGTCCGCTGCGTCTGCCAGTTCCGCCATCCCGGCCTTCACCTGCTGTGCTGTCAGTATTTCACAATCTGCTGCCGTCCTAAGGCTCATCAACCATGCTCCACGTCAGCCGCGGAGCGCTGCTAAGAGCGGCAAGCCGGCTGCCTGGCGGCCGTGGGCGCGGCCCAGCGCCGCTACCGGCCCGCACTTGCCGGCGTCCATCAGGTCGTACCCCATGACCCTGGTGGTGGCGTCGTCAGGTACAACGGTGGTGACCTGGCTTCCTGCGCGGGTCAGGGCCTCAACTTCTTCCCTGATCATCGAGCCTACCCCCGGCACGCGTCCCAGCGGGTCAAGCACCAGTACCTGCGAATGGCCGGCGGCCAGTTGCGCGTTGGTGGGCGATCCCATCCCTCCATCCATGTAGGCGCGGCCGGCGACTTCAACCACTGGAAAGACGCAGGGCACAGCGCAGCTGGCGGCGACAGCCTCCCGCAGCGGCACGCCCGAGCGGCTGTCCCACACCGTGAGCGCGCCTTCTCCAATGTCGATAGCAACCACCTTCAAGTCGGGTGCCGAGGGCCAGGGACCCTGGGGTAGACGCCGGCCAATCCCGTCAAGCCACCGGTCCAGCCCTTGCACCTTGGCCGCCATCGCGCTTTTGCCCAGCGATCTCCGCACCCCGCCCAGGCTGCGGTTGAGCAGCTTGGCCTTAGTCCACGCAGCGAAGAAGCCGCGCATGTCCGGCACCTGCAGGTTTTCTCCCTCGAATGGGGTGGACTGCTGGTGATAGAACGCTTCGAGATCACGGCTGATCGCCAGGTTCGCGCCAACGATAGAGCCCGCAGAGGTTCCGATGACGGTATCGGCAAGCGAAAGGTCGACACCTTCCTCGCGCAGGCCCAGCAGCAGTCCCGCTTCCCATGCGATGCCGATGGGGCCGCCGCCGCCCAAAACCAGTGCCAGGGTCATCCGCTCATGCTATCGCGGCCGCGCCTAGACCGTGACCGCCGGGGCTCTTTGCGCTTTCACGCGCCGCCGCTCCACCCCGAGCAGCGTCTGCAGGATCACGTAGAGCACCGGGATGAAAAAGAGGTTAAGCACGGTAGAGAGCAGCATGCCGCCGACGATGCTGGTGCCGACCGAGTGGCGCCCCAGTTTGCCCGCGCCGGTCGCGAACACCAGTGGCAGAACGCCCAGGATGAACGCGAAGCTGGTCATCAGGATAGGCCGCAACCGCAGCTCAGCGGCCTCAATCGCCGCGTCCGCGATGGATCGACCCTGCTTGCGCAACTGTTCGGCAAACTCGACGATAAGGATCGAATTCTTCGCAGATAGTCCGATCAGCATGACCAGCCCTATCTGGCAGTAGATGTCGTCGGGAAGACCGCGCAGTGTTTGTGCCAGCAGTGCGCCCAGCACGGCCATGGGCACTGCGAGCAGGATGATGAACGGCAACGCGAAAGACTCGTACTGCGCCGCCAGCGTCAGGTAGACGACCAGGATGCCCAGGCCGAAGATGATGATGGTCTTGCCTTCGGACTCGACTTCTTCAAGCGCCAGTCCGCTCCAGCTATAACTCATGCCCGGCATCATTTCTTTCTGGGACAGCTTCACCATGTTTTCGAGCCCGGTGCTTGAGCTGATACCCGGCGCAGCTGAGCCGATGATCTCCGCAGAGCGAAACAGGTTGTAGTGGCTGATGACCTGGGGTGCCGAGGTCTGCTCGATCGAGATGAAGTTGTCGAGCGTAATCATCTGTCCGGTGTTCGAACGGACATAAAACTGGCGCAGGTCGGCCCCGGTGCGCCGGAACTGCTGGTCAGCCTGCACATAGACGCGATACGAACGATTGTTGAAGTCGAAGTTGTTCACATACTCGGACCCCATATACACCTGCAGTGAGTCCGAGATCTGGCTGAAAGGGACGCCGAGCGCTTTTGCTTTTTCGCGGTCGACGCTGACCAGCAGCTGGGGGTCGTTTGAAGTAAAGCTGGTAAACATGCTGGTGAACTGGCCGCCTGCGGTGCCCTTGGCGATGATGCTGTGGGCGACACGGTCGAGATCCTGCAGGGTATTGCGGCCCAGGTCCTGAAGCTCAAACTGGAAGCCGCCGAAGCTGCCGATTCCGTTGATGGCCGGCGGCTGCACGGCGATCACCAGACCTCCAGGGATCTGAAACAAGCCCGGCTGCACGGCGGCGATGACGCTGGCCACCGAATCCTTGTCGCTCTCTCGGGTATTGAATGGCTTGAGCGGCGCGAAGATCAAGCCGAAATTCGGAGCGTTTCCGCTGAAGCTGAAACCGCTGACAGCAAAGGAGCCAAAGATATCCTTGTTCTCCTTGAGCTTGGCGGAAACCATATCTTCCACGTGCTCGGTGTAGGCGAGCGACGCGCCCTGCGGGCATTGCACCTGGATGATGAAGTAGCCCTGGTCCTCCTGCGGCACGAACGCGGTCGGCACCGTCATGTACATAATGCCCGTGGCCGCCAGGCCGGCGAAGAATAGCAGCAGCATGACGTAACGCAGCCTGAGAACGACATGGATGACGGACGCGTACTTGCGACTGGTCCACTTGATCGACTTGTCGATCGCGTGCAGGATGCCGCGTGATTCCCGCTCCTGCCGCAGCAGAATGGCGGCGAGTGCGGGAGACAGGGTCAGCGCATTGAAGGCAGAGATGGCAATGGCGAATGCAATGGTGAGCGAAAACTGCTTGTAGAGAATGCCGGTGGTGCCGGGAAAGAAAGATACCGGGACGAAGACTGAGATAAGTACCAGTGACGTGGCGATGACCGCGCTCGTGACCTCGGACATGGCAACAGATGTAGCTTCATGCGCGTCGGCGATCCCCTCGGTGATATGGCGCTGCACGTTCTCGATCACGACAATGGCGTCGTCGACTACCAGACCGGTAGCGAGCGTTATACCGAACAGGGTAAGCGTATTGATTGAGAACCCGAAGATACTGATAAAGGTGAAGGTCCCGATGAGCGAGACCGGGATGGTGACCGCGGGAATAATAGTCGCGCGCCAGTCCTGCAGGAAAAGAAAGATCACGACGATGACGATGGCGACAGCTTCAGCCAGGGTCACCAGCACTTCATGGATCGACTCGCCGACAATCTCGGTGGTATCGAAGGCGACCACGTATTTTAGCCCCGGCGGGAACGACCTCGAGAGCGCCAGCAGCGCCGCCTTGCCTTGCCGGTCGACCTCGAGCGCATTGGCGTTGCTCAACTGCTGCACGCCGATACCGATGGCCGGCGTGCCGCTGAACTTCAGGCCGCTGGCATAGGTCTCAGCCCCCAGTTCCGCACGGCCAACGTCCTTCACCTGGACGATGCCATTGGTGGTGTTTTTCACGATAATGTTGGCAAACTGCGTCGGGTCGGTCAGCCGTCCGATGGCGCTTACCGTGATCTGGAAGGATTGCCCATTGTTGTTGGGCGGTGCGCCGAGCTGGCCCGCAGGCACCTCAACATTCTGCTCCTGGAGCGCTTGCAACACGTCGGTCGCGGTCAGCTGCCGCGCGGCCAGCTTCACCGGATCAAGCCACACGCGCATCGCGTACTTGCGCTCGCCGAAGATGACCACATCGCCGACGCCCTTGATGCGCTTGAGTGCGTCCTTCACATAGATATCGAGGTAGTTCGAGATAAACAGCTGCGAATAGGCATTGTTCTCGGCGTAAAAGCCGGCGGCGAAGACGAAGTTCGCGTTGGCCTTGGTGATCGAGATGCCGCTCTGGTTGACCTCGGCCGGGAGCTGGCCGGTGGCCGAGCTGACGCGGTTCTGCACATCAACCGCGGCAATATCGAGCGAGTACCCGGTGTTGAAGGTAGCAGTGATGGAGCTGGTGCCGTCGCTGGCGCTGGTTGAGGTGATGTAGCGCATGCCCTCAACGCCGTTGATCGCCTCTTCAAGCGGGATGGTGACCGCGGACTCGACTACCTGCGAGTTGGCGCCGACATAGTTGCTCGAAACGGTAACCTGCGGCGGGGCCAGCTGCGGATACTGCGAGATGGGCAGGCCGGGTATAGAGACTGCCCCGGCCAGAATGATGAGCAGGGCGCAGACCGTGGCGAAAACCGGACGGTGGATGAAGAAGTCGACCACGAGAGAGGTCCTTTCAGCGTCAACGCAACTACTCTTGCTATAAATATTATTGCTACAAGCTGAGTGTCATCCCGGACGAAGTGAAGATCTGCGGTTGCCTTTTTCAGGCTGTTCAAGAGCAGTGGCGACCACCGGTCCTGGACATCGTGAAGGGTGACACACGTTCCGTACCACCTTCCTGATCGTTGTCTTCCGCGATCCCACGGTCCCTAGCCCATCGGCTGCACGGGTGCGCCGTCCACAAGGAACTGCGTACCAGAGACGATCACGCGATCCCCGTTGGCCAGCCCGCCAAGCACAGCGTAGTTGTTGCCCACGGTGTCGCCAAGGGTGATCGCCTTCTGCTTGGCGACAAACTTCCCGTCGGCTCCGGATGCGACGTAAACGAAAGCCTGTCCTCCCAGGCGAGTGACCGCCAGGACGGGCACCACGGGCGTCGGCGCGGTTGACCAGATGATGCGAGCCTTCACCAGCTGCGCAGTTCGCAGCATTGCCGCACTCTCGCTATGCACAGGCGCCTTGGCCAGGATGCTCTGGAGTCCGTTGTCCACCTGGGGGGACAGGAAGTCGATCTTGGTGCTTTCCACCTGCTTGTCTGAATTGTCGAGGATGTCGACGTCCAGGCCGGTGCGGACTTGACCGGCCCGCTCCGTGGGCACATAGATATAGGCCTCGAGATCCTTGTTCTCATCAATGGTGGTCAGCATCGTGGTTGAAGTGACGTAATCGCCGACATGCACCGGAACGTCGCCCACCACCCCGTCGAACGGCGCCACGATCCGGTAGTAGGCCAGTTCGCGCTGCTGCGTGTTCAGCGCGGCGACTGCCGAATCATAGTCCGCTTTGGTGTTGCGGAAGGACTGCTCCGCCTGGTCCAGCGCGTCCCGGCTGGTGATGCCCGCAGCGAAAAGCTTCCTCTGGCGCTCGATCTCGATCTGGTTGAACTGGTAGAGGGCGAGCTTCTGCTGGGTGGTCGCTGCCTGCGAATCAACCGTTGCCTGCTGCTTGAGAGGATCAATCTGCATCAGCAGCTGCCCCTGCCTGACGTGGTCGCCGGAATGCACGTTGATGCGGATCAGGTTGCCGTCTACCTGGGGGTTGATAGTGGCCGAGCGCCGGCTCTTGATCGTGGCCACGTACTCGTCGCTCTGCGCTACCGGTTTGGAGGCGACCGTGACAGTCATCACCGGGGTGGGGCCCCGCTGCGGCGCGGCCGCGGCCTGCTTTTTCGCGCAGCCGGCAACGCTGAAGACAACCGCAGCGGCCGTTACCAAAAGCTTCAAGTTCAGGAGAATACGGTTCTGATGGGTCACAAACGCCTCAAGGGACGCGCTCTCTGCGCGGTTGGGCCGCGGGACGGCGGTCGTCTGAATGGATGAGATGTGCGTCCATACGTTTCAAAAGTCGATGAAAAATCTGCATTCCGGTTCCGGGCGGCTCCCGCGGCGGGTAATCAGGGGGCAGTGAGATGGAAGGGATTGAAGTCGGTCGTGCGATCAAACGCATCCACCTGCTCCGCGCGCTTCAGCCAGGCGACCACAGCGTAGGTGACAGGCGTCGCCAGCGTCTCGTAGATCACCTTCGCAAGGTAGCTCGAGGCGATCAGGGTTCCAAGGGTGCGCACCGGGAAGCCCCAGAAGGCAATCAGGATCACCAGCGCCGTATCGACCGCCTGGCCGGCGACCGTCGATCCGATGATGCGGGTCCAGAGCCAACGTCCGTCGGTCAGCAGCTTGAGCTTGGCCAGGGTGTAGGAGTTGGTGAACTCACCCGCCCAGTAAGCGGCCAGGCTGGCAATGGCGAAGCGGGGCACCAGTCCGAAGACGGTGGCGAAGGCCTGCTGGTCGTGCCAGTCGGAGGATGGAGGCAGCGCCACGGCCAGCGCACCCATCAGCGCAAGCAGCGCCATCGCGAAGAATCCGAGCCAAACCGCCCGGCGCGAGGCAGCATAGCCGTAGACCTCGGTGAAGATGTCCCCGGCGATGTAGGTGATGGGGAACAGCAGCTCCGCGCCCGAGACCTTGAGCGGTCCCATCTGGCAGATCTTGGGCCCGACCAGGTTCGAGATCAGCAGCACTACGATAAAGCCGATCGTCAAGGTATCGAGATAGCGAAAGCGGCGCACCATCGACAGTGTATCTACCGGGCGTGCGAAGGGTCCGGCGAGGAAGCAGTGTTCAGGTCGAGGAAGACGCCCGGCTGCGTCTGCGCCGCCGATGCCGGAACGGGAGCGTAGCAGTTGCCATCGGAGGCATAGGTGCTGCGGCATTGCGCGGCAAATTGTGCGCGCCACGGCGACTGCGCATACTGCCAGACCTCCGCGTCTGGACTGCCGGACGAACCGGGCGCAAGATTGCTGGCGACACAGCCCGGTGCAGGCGGGCACTGGTCGTCCGCCACCCACAGGTGCACGTCTGGGAAACGAGCGTGCAGATCGCGGATGGTGGAAATGGTCTTGCGTGCACTTCCCGGGCCCGTCCCGTCAGGCACGTCAATCCCGGATGCATAGACGCCCGGCCGAAACCCGGAGGCCGCGACGGTCCGAAACCAGCTCCCCATGTACGCCGCCTGCTCAGAGGTGAGTCGGCCGCCTTCCTCCTGGTCGAGAAACAGGATAGAGCTGGCAGGAAAACCTTCGCTGCGGGCAGAAAAGGCCGCCATCTGACCGTCCTGCTTTCCCAGGGCTGCTGCTCCGTGGATCAACTGGGCTGCCGTGCGGCCGTTCCAGAGCAGCAGGAAGCCATAGCCCAGCTCTCGCATCCGGGTTCGCTTCCCGATCCAGCTATTCTCTTGAAGTCCGGGCGGCGTGTTCAGCCAGTAGCCGGAGTAGGCGAAGCTGCTGCGCAATGACGCCATCTGCCGGTCGCCCGGATACTCGTTGCGGTCAAAGCCAGGATAGCTTTGGGCGGCCGCCGTTGCGCCTACCGCCATCGCCAGCAGGACCTTACAGAAACGCAACAGACTTGACACCGTCGATATCAAAACGCTTGCGGCAGCGGATGTTCTTGCAGCCTACCAGGGTATCGGTCAGCACCATATAAGACTGCGCCTTGGCGAAGCGGGCACGATCGCGCTCGTCGGCGCCGCGACCGAGGGCGTTCTTTTTGCGGCGCACCAGCCAGCCAAGTTGGTACTCCTCCTGCTTGCCGCAATGGGGGCAGGTCAGCGTGTGCGTACGCTGTTCGGGTTTCTCATCAAAAAAGTCGCGCTCTTCCATGGGGAACTTCGCTCCAAGGCCGAGTATTTCATACTGGAAGAGCACTCGGCAGTGGCCCCGGGGGAGAGAAGCGATGGCTCGAAAGGGTGTAACCGGCACGCGCAAACCGGGGGCACGGAAGAAGACGCCGAAGAGGTTCAGCGCGGTTGCGGCGGTCAAGCGGAACGCGCGTGAACGCGTCGGCCAGCCGCCTCAGCAGAAGGTAATTCCCGAGCGCACGGACGCCGCACAGCGAAACAAGCATAAGCCCTCGCTCGCGGACATGTTGACGCCCGAGCCGGAAGCCTGAAGCCGCAGGTGTTCTTCCATAGTGATTTCCCGGTGCGGTACTTCGGTGACGACCTACTCTGATGATTCCGCGCGATTTATGCCGCGCCCGTGTCGGCTCGGGATAAGATGAGCACTGCCGCCCGGACTAAGCCTCATGCAAATCGATTCCTGAAGGCGTAGCCGGCCATGAAAACTGAACCCCCGTGTTCTGAATTGAGGAAGCATGCGTTCTGAGCTCGTTTATGCCGCTGGATTGAGGATGCAGAATCGCTTCCTGCTGGCTGTGGTCACCATGCGCGCGGTGCGCAAGCTCCACATCGTGTCCACGCGCACCGAGGATACCGCAAACCAGGTCTTCCTCGAACTCGCCGCCGGCCGGTCGCTCGATGTCACGCTGCCCGAGATCAAGCCGCTTGCGCCGATCGAGCCGCTGCTGATCACCCCTGCCGCGTAGACGCTTGTTTCGATTGACTTCCGGCCATAACTGACCTATCCTGAAATCCTTGCGCAGTCCTGCGTCCTGGGGTAGCTCCTGCCTGCTGACAGGCGGCTCTTGCCTCAAAGATGTAACCAGCTGGAACGCTTGGTATCGGTCAGGCCGGTGGCACAAGCGCCTCGCTCACGCGAAAAGTTCTTTGTCTTAGGCAGCGTCAAGCAGCGCGGCCTGGCCCTGAAGGGCTGGCCGGCTTTTAGATTGCAGCCGCGAAGCACGCGGCTTTTTAGGAGAACACGCACCGATGTCGACGTTTATCCCCAGCGCGCTGGAGATCGATCGCAAGTGGTTCCTGGTGGACGCCAGTGGCAAGACGCTGGGTCGCCTGGCCACGGAAGCGGCCTCGATCCTGGCCGGCAAGCGCAACCCCAAGTACACCCCTTATATCGATGTGGGCGACCACGTCGTGGTAATCAATGCCGAGAAGATCCGCGTCACCGGCCTTAAGGCGGAGCAGAAAGTCTATCGCCGCTATACCGGCTTTCCCGGCGGCCTGCGCGAGGAGTCCTACACGCGTCTGCTCGCCCGGCGTCCGGAGAAGATCATTGAGGAAGCGGTGCACGGCATGCTGCCGAAGACCAAGATGGGCCGGAAGATGGGCTCCAAGCTCAAGGTCTATAAGGGTGACAAGCACCCGCACGAGGCGCAGCAGCCCCAGCCACTCGCCATCAAGGCATAAGGTTTCGACAGAAAGCTTCGGCACCAACGATTGTTCGGGATTTAAGGAGCAGGCAGCAGCATGGCAGATCTGATTCAGTACTACGGCACCGGGCGGCGCAAGGCGGCCATCGCGCGCGTCTTCCTGCGCCCGGGCAGCGGCAACTTCACCGTGAACGGCAAGGCTCACAACGTCTACTTTGTTACCGAAGAGCAGCGCATCGCGGCCAAGCGCCCCCTGATCCTCGTGGACATGCCGACCACCTTCGACGTGCTTACCACCGTGAAGGGCGGAGGCATCTCGGCGCAGGCCGACGCGGTCAAGATGGGCATCAGCCGCGCGCTGCTCGAGTTCAACGCCGAGCTGCGCAAGACGCTCAAGACCGAGGGCCTGCTGACTCGCGATGCCCGCATCAAGGAGCGCAAGAAGTACGGCCAGAAGGGTGCCCGCGCACGCTTCCAGTTCTCCAAGCGCTAAGACCATGCCTATTTACGGTTGCTTCAGGATGTTGGTAGGCGAACCAGATAGAACTTGGGCCGCTGATTTCATTGAAGCTAAGGGTGGTCAGATACTTTTTTGGACTGGCTGTCTCGAGGATTGCAAATCCAAAACCCTGGTTGGTGTTGTTCGGTTAGAACCAGGGCAAACTGTAGTTCAACTTGAATCGACAAAGGTTGAATCGAAAAGCGTCTATCGCACGGCTTTCGACGGTAAAGAGCAACCAGAGGTTCACCGCTACTAGGCACTTAATCTTCCCGATCAGGGAATTAATTCAGACGAACTTAGTGCTCGGCTGAATGCAACTTACACAAGGAGGCTGTTTGGCGACCATCACCATGAAGGAGCTGCTCGAAGCAGGTGTTCACTTCGGGCATCAGACCAAGCGCTGGGACCCCCGCATGAAGGAGTACATCTTCGGCGAGCGCAACGGCATTTACATCATCGACCTGCAGAAGACCCTCAAGATGTTCAAGGAAGCGTCGAAGTATGTGACCGACCTGACAGCTGCGGGCAAGGTCATCCTCTTTGTCGGCACCAAGCGCCAGGCGCAGGATGCCATCGCTGAAGAGGCGAATCGCTGCGGCATGTTCTACATAAACCAGCGCTGGCTGGGTGGCCTGCTTACCAATTGGATCACGGTGCAGAAGTCGGTGAAGCGCCTTCAGGAACTGGACGAGATGGCCACCGACGGCCGCTATGAGCTGCTGACCAAGAAGGAAGTCATCAAGCTCGAGCGCGAGCGCAAGCACCTGCAGGCGAACCTGGCCGGCATCAAGAACATGAAGCGCCTGCCCGACGCGCTCTTTATCGTCGACTCGAACAATGAGGCCATCGCCGTCAAGGAAGCCCGCAAGCTGGGTATCCCGGTCGTCGCCGTGGTCGATACGAACTGCGATCCCACCGTGGTCGACTACGTGATCCCCGGCAATGACGACGCGCTCCGTGCCATCCGCCTGTTCACCTCAAAAATCTCGGACTCGGTGATTGAAGGTGTCCAGGTTGCGAACGATAAAGCTTTCACGAACATCGTCGGCCAGCAGGATGCCCAGTTTGTCGATCCGTCAATCGCGACCGGTATCGAGCTCGCGAGCCTGGAAGCAGGCGCCGACGAATCGACCACTGCGACCGGCTCGGAGGCGGAGCCCGAGGCAGAAGAGCTTGACCTGGAAGCAGCGCTGGGCGGCGGCATCAAAAAGGCTCCGGTCGCAGTCGGCGCGGTCGATGAGCCCGAAGCGGCTGAAAGCATTTAGCTCTATTTAGATTGTCATCCTGAGCGAAGCAAAGGACCTGCGGTCCTGCAGAAGCCAAGCCAGCCGCAGGTCCTTCGCTCCGCTGAGGATGACGTTTGTTTGTAATTGAAGAGTTGCACCGGACTGCTGACGCGCGTGCCGAAGTCCAAGCAGAAGGGAATTGAAGGAATGTCGACTGTGACAGAAAAAACCGAAACCGCGAAAATCGACGCAAAGCAGGTAAAGGAACTCCGCGAGAAGTCCGGCGCGCCCATGGGCGATTGCCTCAAGGCGCTCCAGGAAGCCAAGGGCGATATGGAGAACGCCTTCGTCGTGCTGCGGAAGCGCGGCATGGCATCGGCCGCCAAGAAGGCCTCGCGCGGGACCAACGAGGGTGCGGTCGGCACCTATATCCACGCCGGCGGCAAGATTGGGGTGCTGGTTGAAGTCAACTGCGAGTCGGACTTCGTCGCCCGCACCGAGGACTTCCAGGAGCTGCTCAAGGACATCGCGATGCACATCGCCGCGACCGACCCGCGCTACATCCGCCGAGAAGATGTGACCGAAGCCGACCTCGCCCGCGAGAAGGACATCTATCGCGCGCAGGCTGCCGAGACCGGCAAGCCCGCACCGGTGATCGAGAAGATCGTCGAGGGCAAAATGAGCAAGTATTACGAGGAGTTCTGCCTGCTCGATCAGCCCTTCATCAAGGAGCAATCGATCACCATCAAGGACATGATCGCGACCAAGGTGGGCAAGCTGGGCGAAAACATAACCGTTCGTCGCTTCGCACGCTTCAAGGTCGGCGATCCGGTCTGGACCGTCGCGCAGGTGAACACCGAGAAGACAGAAGAAGCCGCCTCATAGGCCACTTTTCTCCTCCAAAAGCCTGTCATCCTGACTCAGAATGGCAGGCTTTTTGTTTCTCAGCCCCACAATGCCGGATGGCGCTCAGCCAACGTCGAACTATTACACATCGCTGACAATGCGCTTCCGCTACGCATGGTTCAATCAAGTTAGATGAACCCTCTTCTCGCACCAGAAGTCGTTCGGCCGCAACCCGTAGTCTCTTCCGCGCCAGGCGAAACCCAGTTCACCTCCCTCAGCCGCACCGCACAATCTGCTTCCATCAACTGGCTGGTGCTCGGCTTCATGACGCTTTTCCACGCGGGCGCGATCGCTGCACTCTTCTGCTTCAGCTGGCAGCGGCTGGCGGTCAGCGTCGGCCTCTACGTTCTCGCCATCAACCTCGGTATCGGCATGGGCTACCATCGCCTGCTCACACATCGTGGCTACAAGACGCCCAAGTGGCTTGAATACACGCTGGCCATCTGCGCCACCACCGCGCTTGAAGGCGGACCGCTGGTCTGGGTCACAACCCACCGCGTCCACCACCACCTCACCGACCGTGACGGCGACCCGCACTCTCCCAACGATGGCGGCTGGTGGTCCCACGCCGGCTGGATCGTGCGCGGCAAAGGCGCCGGGGGTGAGCCGGAACTCACGCGCAAGTACGCGCCCGACCTGCTGCGCGACCCGTTCCTCGTCAAGCTGACCAGGTACCACTGGGTCCCGCTCACGATCACCGCTCTCATCCTGCTCGCGTTCGGCGGCTGGCCCATGGTTTTCTGGGGCATCTTTCTACGCGTGACCGTCGGCCTGCACGCGACCTGGCTGGTCAACTCGGCGACGCACATGTGGGGTTCCAAGCGTTTCCCCACCCATGACGAGTCCCGTAACAACTGGTGGGTCGCGCTGCTCACCGGCGGCGAGGGCTGGCACAACAACCACCACGCCCACCCGGTCTCCGCGCGCCACGGCCTCGCGTGGTACGAGTTCGACCCGAACTACTACGGGATCTGGCTGCTCAAGAAGCTGGGGCTTGCCAGGCAGGTCAAGATAGCCAGCCTGCCACCGGCTCAGTAGTTCGAAAGAATCTTCTTGCTGGCAGGCACCATTTCACGCGCTCCGCACGTCCTAACGCCTAGGTTCTCTCGGCGGGCGTCTCGATGGCAGCGGTTCTGCGGGCGGTTTTCGGCTACTGTTTCCTGGTCTTCATGGTTCGCGTTGCCGGCCGGCGACCGGGCAAGCAGATGACTCCGTTTGAGTTCGTTCTCATCTTTTTTATAGGCGGTCTGACCCTAACCTTCACCGTTGCCGACGACCGTTCTATTTTGAACGCCTTCACACAGATCATCACCGTCGCCCTGCTCCACTACAGCATCGTCCTGCTGCGAAGGTTTCCCCGCTTTGCAGCCATCGTCGATGGCACTCCTCTGGTCCTGCTCGCCGACGGTGAGTGGCGAACCGAGACCATGACCAACATGCGTATCAAGGATGAAGACGTCATGGCTTCGGCGCGCGACAAGGGGCTTATGTCGCTTGAAAATGTTCGCTACGCCGTGCTCGAACGCAATGGCGAGATCAGCATCATAAAAACTGAGCAGTAAAGGTTAACGCTATGGCCACAACAGAGACTCTCCCCATCTCCGATAGTGTTCCTAAGATAGACAACGAACTTGCGGTCGGCGAAGATTTAGAGTTCCAGCGCAAATGGTGGCGGTTCGAAAAAAGCGTCTGGATCTGCTTTCTGATCATCGTCCTGCTTGATCTTGCCGGCGCCTTTGGACGCGGTCCGCTGGCGCATCACTCCATGGCGACAGCGGATGGAGCAATGAAGTTGAATTACGAGCGCATAGAGCGCTTCAGCACGCCGTCTATCATGACCATTCACTTCGGGAAGGCGGCCGAACGAAACGGCAAAATCCAGTTGTGGGTCAGCGACTCGGTGATCAAGGAGTTAGGCAACCAGCGTGTCGTGCCTCAACCCTTAGTGTCAGTAACCGGAGATGATGGCGTCCTCTACACGTTCCCGACGACGGATCACCCTGACTCGGTCGAGTTCCAGCTCCAGCCTGCTCACCCAGGAGTTCAGCACCTCGAGTTGCGTATTCCCGGCGACTCGCCGTCCGCTCCGCCTGTTGACTTCCTCAAGGCGACCGTCGTCGTAATGCCCTAAACGCCATGTACACCATCGTTCACGCCATCGCCGGCTACTTCTTTCTGCTTTTCGTGGTGCGTGGGCTCTCCCGCCGTCCCGGGGCGCAGCTCACTCCTTTCGAATTTGTCATCATCTTTCTAATCGGCGGGGTCATCATACTGGCCACTGTTGGCGACGACAAGTCCATCACCAACTGCGTTTGCGCAATCATCACCATCGGGCTGATGCATCTTTCTGTCGCCGGGCTGCGATTCAGGTTCCCCCGACTTTCCGAAATTATCGATGGCGTGCCGCTGGTACTGCTCAAAGACGGCGAATGGCAGATGGAGACGATGAAAGGGATGCGCGTCGATGACAACGATGTGATGGCCGCAGCTAGGGGCCAGGGCCTCTCCGAGCTTAACGACATCAAGTACGCGATCCTCGAGCGCAACGGCTCGATCAGCATAATCAAAAAGACAGAGTAGCTGCATTTCGCATCCACTTATAGGACATGGCTACAGCAACCGCTCCTGACCGGACTATCGAGACTGACGTTCCAGGGCGGCTTGATCGGCTGCCGTGGAGCGGATGGCACGTTCGCATACTGATAGCGCTCGGCACTTCGTGGCTCCTGGACGGGCTGCAGGTCACGCTCGCGGGGTCACTCGCAGGCATACTCGAAGACAAGAACGGACTCGCGCTCACGGCGCCTGAAGTTACAGGCGGATCTACCGCCTACTTAGCCGGAGCAGTTATCGGAGCTATTCTGTTTGGCTGGCTTACGGATCGCCTGGGTCGTCGCAAGATCTTCCTGGTCACGCTGGCGACTTATACCCTGGCAACAGCCGCTACAGCATTTTCATTCAATTTCTGGAGCTTCGCTTTCTTCCGGCTGGTCTGCGGCCTCGGCATAGGCGGAGAGTACGCAGCGATTAACTCCGCGGTCGATGAACTTATTCCCGGGAAGGTCCGCGGCACTGTGGATCTGATGGTCAATGCGACTTTCTGGCTGGGCGCTATCATTGGTAGCCTGGCGTCGCTCTATCTTCTGAATACTCACGCTGTCGCGCAGAACATAGGATGGCGCTTTGCCTTCGCCATCGGTGCGGTGCTCGGCATCGGTGTGCTCTTCCTCAGGCTTTCGGTACCCGAGAGTCCGCGCTGGCTCATGCTGCGAGGCAAGGACGATGAAGCCGACAAGATCGTGTGTGGCATCGAGCAGAAAGTTTCCAGGAGCCACAAGGAGCTGCCTAAGCCCGAAGGAGACAAGCTGAAGCTGAAGGTGCGGGACCACACCCCATGGAACGAAGTGTTCCGGAGCATGCTCAAGGACAATCGCCAACGCTCGATCCTGGCGCTGGTCTTGATGGTCGGGCAGGCTTTCTTCTTCAAATCGGTCTTTTTCACCTACGGTCTCGTGGTTAAGAAGTTCTACAACGTGAGCGACCAGAGAATGCCCCTCCACCTGCTGCCGTTCGCGATTGGTTGTTTTTTCGGGCCGATATTCCTGGGGAAGCTCTTCGACAGCATCGGTCGCAAGCCCATGATTGCCGCAACCTATGGCATCTCAGGCATTCTTTTGCTGGCGATAATCTATCCCTTCACTCATGGCATGCTCTCGGCAACCGGCCTGGACATAGGTTTCAGCGTTGTATTCTTTGTAGCTTCCTCGGCCGCCAGCGCCGCTTTTCTGACAGTAAGTGAGATATTCCCGCTGGAGATCCGCGCCTTTGCGATCGCTATTTTTTACGCCATCGGCACACTGCTCGGTGGTGTTGCTGCGCCTGTGTTCTTCGGCGAGCTGATCAACTCCGGATCAAAAGGCATGGTGAGTGTAGGCTACGCTCTCGGGGCCTCACTGATGATACTGGGAGCTATCTTTGAAATGAAGATCGGCGTGGAAGCAGCGGGCAGGTCGCTCGAATCGATCTCGAAGCCACTGCAAAGCAGCTAGCAAAGCGAAACCTGGAAAGTCAGCGCATTAGTCACCGCACTCCGGCTAAGCACAGCGACTAACGTCTCCGAGTTCTCGGCTCCTCAGCAGTGCTCAGAGAAGCAGCCGGCGTTCCCCAACTCAGGCACGCCCGCCAAAAGCCACAACCCGGCCGAGGTAAAACGTCTCAGGGTTACCGACTTCCGGCCTTCCTCACCATACACGGCAGGCGTCCACAGGCATCATCGGCTGGCCGGCGTGGCAGCCAAACGCCTTACCAAATTCGTCGAAGTTCTCGACCGTGCCGTTGGTCCGGAACATGCCCGGGGAGTGCGGATCGGTCTTGGCGGAGACGCGCGCCACCTCGTCCGTCCGGTTCTCGCACCAGACCTGGGCAAAGGCGATGAAGAAGCGCTGCGACGGAGTGTAGCCGTCGATCTTCTTCTCCTCGGCCGCGGGACCCTCATTCGCCAGCACACTCTGTAGCGCCTGGTAGGCGATATGGATGCCGCCGTTGTCTGCCGTGTTCTCGCCGAGTGTCAGCTTCCCGTTCAGCTTCTGGCCCGGCACCGGCTCAAAGTTTCCATACTCCTTGACTTCGCAATCGGTCCGCTTCTCAAACGCGGCGGTGTCCGCAGGCGTCCACCAGTCGCGAACATTGCCCTGGGCGTCGTAGCGTTTACCTTCATCGTCAAAGCCATGAGTCATCTCGTGGCCGATCACTACGCCGATGGCGCCGAAGTTCACCGCCGGGTCTTTCGAGTTGTCGAAGAAAGGCGGTTGAAGGATCCCGGCCGGAAAGTTGATGTCGTTCATAGACGGGTTGTAATAGGCATTCACCGTCGGCGGAGTCATGCCCCACTCCTTCTCGTCGACCGGCTTGCCGATGTGATTCAGATCGAAATCGTTGTTAAAGAGCTCGGCGCGGTGCAAATTTCCGAGCAGGTCGTCGCGCTTGACCTCCACTCCAGAGTAGTCGCGCCACTTGTCGGGATAGCCGATCTTGTCGCGAAAGGCAGCCAGCTTCACCTCGGCCTGCTTCTTGGTGTCAGGAGACATCCACGGCAGCTGCTCTATATCTGCGGCCAGCGCTGTCTTGAGCGCTGCCACCAGCTTCTCCATATTGTCCTTCGCCTCAGGCGGGAAGTTGCGCTTGACCCAGTCCTGTCCCACCGCTTCTCCGAACTCGCGATCCGTCAGCGAGGTGCAGCGCTTCCACCGCGCCGTCTTCTGGGCCTGGCCCTGCAGCGTTTTCGAGAAGAAGTTGAAGTACGCATCATCAAACGCCGCCGAGAGATACGGCGCTTTGCTGTTGACTGAGCGGAATCGCAGATAACTCTTAATCGCGTCCAGTGGTTCGGAGGCGATCACCGTGCCCGCCGTCTTCAGGAACTCCGGCTGTGCGACGTTGAGGGTTTCAAAGTGCGGCGCCTGCATCCCGGTAAAGAAGGCGTTCCAGTCAAAGTCAGGCGTCAGCGTCTGCAGCGCCGAGACTGCCGTCGGATGGTACACGTTATCGGGGTTGCGCATGTCCACGCGCGGCATCGAACCTTTGGCTAGCGCGGTCTCGATATCCAGGACCGCCTTGGTTTCGGCTGCGGCCCTGTCTTCGTCGTCGCCCATGAGCTTGAAAATCTGGGTCACGTACTCCTTGTACTGCCCGCGTATCTTGGTCATCCGTTCATCATCGACGAGGTAGTAGTCGCGATCGGGCAGGCTGAGTCCGCCCTGGAAGAGTTCAGCGATCTGCTTGCTCGAGTCTTTCTGGTCCTGAGTAGCGCCGAACCTTGCAAAACCCGCGGGATAAACATCGTAGCGGCGGTTGGCGATCAGCGCGGCTAGCTCCTTCTTGTCAGTCAACGCAGCAATCGCGGCCAGCGTCGGCTCGAGCGGCTTGAGCCCGGCGGCATTTACTGCATCGACGTTCATGCAGGCCGCGAAAAAGTCGCCGTACTGCTTCTGCAACGGGCTTTGAGGGCTCTTCGCAGCCTCTTCAAGCTCGGTGTAGAGCAAATAGCGGTTGCGCTCGCCCAGCTGACTGAAGGTGCCCCAGCGCGCCTGATCGCCTGGGAGGGGATTGTTCCTGCGCCAGTTGCCGCAAGCGTAGGCGTAGAAGTCCGTGCACGGGTCGGCCGTCTTATCGATCGCCGTCAGATCAAAGCTGCGCAGCACTTTGGGTGGCGCCGGCGCGCCCGCGTTATTGTCGACAAGCGGCGCTGGCTGTTGCGCGGCGGCGATACCGGCTGAGATCAGCAGGGCCGCGGGGATAACAAAAGATCGCATACACTCCTCAAGCGGGACGGCGTCCCCTTGCATAGGACAGTACCATGAAGCGACTGCCGGCTGAAAAGAGGCAGCCGGTCGCTAACTGCTGAGGAAAGCGTCCGAGGTTAGAGTGCCTAAGTTCTCACTTTGAAATATGGCCCTGCGCTTGACAGTAGACGATTGCCGGACGGCCAAATTTCGAGTGAAGCAGCCGGAGGTCAAACTCGGGATCAGAAAATCTTGACGTGGAAGGTCAGGTAGGTCTTCGGGTTTTCGCGGATGGCTGTGATCAGGTGGTTTGCGTTGGCGATCGTCTCGTCTGCATGGTCATAGAGCGAGGGATTGCGCACCAGCTGCCCTAGGGTGCCTTCGCCGTTATCAGCCCGCGCCAGGATCGAGTCGAGCTTCGTCACCGTGTCGTTCAACTTGGCGGCGAACGCCGGATCCTTGGCGATCAGCCCCAGGCCACCTTTACCCGCGTTCACATCGGCTAGCAGATTATTCAGGCTGTCAGTGGACTCCTGCAGGTTGTTGTACAGGGTTGGGTCTTTGATAAGTTTGCCGACGCTGCCTTGTCCCGAATCGATCTGCTTGGACACACTGTCGAGTCGGGCCACGATGTCATTGACGCGGTTGTACAGCGTGTCGTCAGAAACAAGCTTCCCGATCGAGCCTTGGCCGTTGGCAACCTTGTCCACCAGACCCTGTAGCTGCGTCACTGTGGCCGCGGCCTTGTTATAGAGATCAGGATTCTGGATCAGCTGACCGATCGAACCTTTGCCGGTGCTGATGGCGTCCACTACCGTGTCCACCTTAGCTAGGATTGTGTTGAGCTGCTCAATGGTGCCCTGGCTGGACTTGATCACATCAGAGAGGCTTGGACTCTCGTTCGTGCGCAGCTCGCCGTTTTCGGCGATGGGCTCCATGCTCGCCGCTTTGCTGCTGATGTCCACCACCGTGTCTCCCAGCACGCCAACGGTTTCTAGACTGGCTCTCGAGTCCTGCCGGACCTGCCCCCGGTAGTCGGCGCTGATCTTCATGACCACCTCAACCGGGGTCAGCTTCCGCTTTGGATCATCAACGATGCGGATGCTTTTCACGGTGCCGATGGTCACCCCTTCAAGATTTACCGGACCGCCGACCTTGAGCCCGGCAGAGTTTTCGAAGTAGGAGTGGACGGTCAGCTTCTTGGAGAAGATACCGCCGGTGGTTCCGGACATCAGGAAAACGAGCGCCGTGAGTGCGATGATAGCCATCAGCACCAGGAGACCTACCTTCAGCTGTGACCAGCGTACTTCCTGCTGACTCGGCACAAACCTCCCCTTTTACCGCACCCTTCCCACGAGACTACCAGACCGCTTTGCCGTGATTGTGTGTCTTCGGAGCAAGCATCCGGGCTTACGTGCCGTCTTCCATGTGCACCGTGGCGATGGCGAGCATGGAGGTGTGGGTGATCGCCAGCGAGATGCGTTCCACGCCCATGTGAGCAGCACGGTCCCTGGCGCGTCCGTGGAGCCGCAACATGGGTCTCTCACCAGGCTGCCGCTCTACTTCTAGATCGCGCCAGCTGACTCCGCGGGCAATGCCGGTGCCGAGTGCCTTCGCGCCGGCCTCCTTTGCTGCAAAACGAGCCGCATAGCTTTCCGCGGATGCTCTCTTTTTGCGACAGTACGCAGCCTCCTGCTCGGTAAAAATGCGGGAAATAAACTGCTCACCGAAACGCTCGAGCGAACGGCGGATTCGCTCCACCTCAACCGCATCAACACCGGTGCCCAGCAACATGGTTACCGTCATCGTACAGCAGGCGTCCAGCCCCGGATCGCGTTGACCCGCGCCGGCAGCCGCTTTCGCTCTCCGAGGAAGAAATGCTGCCCTCAACTGCGCGTCCATGATTCCCAATCTGGTACGGGGAAGAAGCGTCTCGCTGGCTCCATTCCGACAGGCGTAGATGATTACCGTCATCACACCGGGAGACTAAAGAGGCTCCGTGAGACATAGTCGGTTTCGCCGTAGAGTCGATCTAATCAGCATGAGCGAAATGGACGAGACCCTCTTTGACAGCGATTCCGGGCGGCCGGCCGAGTGGAACTTCCCGCTGATCGCCACCAGCAGCGATGACGCGGAGCGACTCTCGCGCTATCTTTCAGGCGCGATCCTCGCCTGCGGCGGATGGATCCTGACCCGCGGAACCGTAGGCGACGCGTGCGCCGAGATCGACTTCGAGTTCCCGCGAGCCAATTGCGTCGAGATCTACAGCGTCCTGATTGCTGCCGGTCTGACGCTGAGCCAGGAGGCGCACCTGAAGCTGACCGAGCTCTGCCAGTGCACCCGCTACCTGCTGGCTGCAAAGTCTCTCGATGTGGTTCGCCTGCAGCTGACGGTGTACGCCCATGCCACCGATGCTCTGGTCGATGGAAGCGCTGAGCGGGTCTCTGAGGCGGCCTAGTATCGTGTTCTACCCTGCGCTCACCAGTCCGTAGTGGCGCTGCCAGGCCCCGCGCAGCAGCGACCACACCGCGGCCTTCTCCTCAGCGGCCGCCTCGGCATCGGGTGCCCCCACAAAGCGCGCGGCTTCACTCTTCGCCAGCTCCAGCAAGGCCCGATCGCGGAGCAGGTTCGCTACCCGGAAGTCCGGCAGACCGCTTTGCCGGGTGCCGAAAAACTCTCCCGGTCCTCGCAGCTTCAGGTCCAGCTCCGCCAGCTCAAAGCCGTCCTGGGTGCGCACCATGGCCGCCAGCCTCTCCTCTGCCGCGTCTGAAGCGGCGGCCTGCGCGGAGGTCATCAGGATGCAAAAGGATTTCTCGCGGCCGCGACCGACCCGCCCCCGGAGCTGGTGCATCTGCGCCAGGCCGAAGCGCTCCGCATGCTCGATCACCATGACCGTTGCATTCGGCACATCCACGCCTACCTCAATGACCGTGGTCGCAATCAGCACATCGATCTCGCCCCGCTGGAAGCGGCGCATCACCACTTCCTTGTCGTCCGCGCTGAGCCGGCCGTGCAGCAGCCCCAGCCGCAACCCCACCAGCTCGCCCGTACGCAGCGACTCGTACATCTCGGTGGCCGATTTAAGCGGCAGCCGGGGGCCCATCCTGCTCTCTGCTTCGAGCAGCAGGGCGGTTTGTTTGCGCGCTTTCTTCTTCGGAGGAGGAGGCTCAGCCTCGGGCGCCGGGAAATCCAGTTCCGGCTGATCCTCCTTCGCGCCCTCGATCACCGGGTAAACGACGTAGCCCTGCCTGCCTTTTGCTACCTGCGAGCGGACAAACTTCCACACCTCCGCAGCCTTTGCGTCCGTCACCTGCCGGGTGACGATCGGGGTGCGCCCGGGCGGCAGCTCGTCAAGCACACTCACCTCCAGGTCGCCATAGAGCGTGAGCGCCAGCGTACGCGGGATGGGCGTAGCGGTCATCGCCAGCAGGTCCGGCTCGGCATCGCCCGGCTTGCGCATCATCCGAAAGCGCTGCACGACGCCGAAACGGTGCTGCTCGTCCACCACCACCAGCCCCAGGCGCGCAAATTCGACCTTGTCCTCGATCAGGGCATGGGTGCCGATCACCAGGTCCGCCTCGCCCTCCGCGATGCGGTAGCGCGCCAGCCGTTTGCGCTCGGGATCGAGCGAGCCGGTGAGCAGAGTGACTCTGTATTTCATGCTCTCACTGCGTTCGAGCAGCTTGCGGGCGGCCAGGTAGTGCTGGGTTGCCAGGATCTCCGTAGGCGCCATCAGCGCGGCCTGGTAGCCGTTTTCAATGGCGACCAGCATGGCCTGGATAGCAACGATGGTCTTGCCGGAGCCGACATCACCCTGCAGAAGGCGACGCATGGGACCCGGCTCGCGCATATCGCCGACGATCTCGCCCAGGGCCCGCTTCTGCGCGGCCGTCGGCTTGAACGGCAGCACCTCTCGCAGCGCGGCACGGATCCGGGCGTCTGCTTCAAACCGTATCCCGAGCTGATCCCTCGTCCGGCGGCGCTTTAACTCCAGGCCCAGTTCAAGGTAGAAGAATTCCTCAAAGATGAGCCGCTTCTGCGCCGGGGTTTGTGCTGCCTGCAGGTCCGCGAGCGGCGTGCCCGCAGCAGGAAAGTGGACGGCCTTGAGCGCGGCCTCGCGTGAGGGCAGGCCCAAACGGTCCACCAGCAGTCGCGGGAGGGTCTCGGGGACTTTCCCGGCAAGCTCCTCCAGCAGCCCGTACATGACCCTCCGCAGCCAGCGGGTGTTCAGCTTGGCTCCGCCAAGCGACTCGTACACCGGGACGATGCGGCCGGTCTCGAGCAGCTGAGACTCCACGTCCGATAGATCGTCCGGCAGGATCTCGACCTGCGGATTGATCATCTTGAATCCGCGACTCGACTGCGACGGCTCCGCCTTGCCGTACACGGAGACCATCTGCCCGGCGCGGTACTTGTCTTTCAAATAGCCGCCGTGAAACCACATGCACTTGAGCGAGGAGAGCCCCTGCCCAACCGTCATCTCGAAGATGGGCATGCGCCGGGTCTGCAGCAGCGCTGAACCGCGAACCTCGCCGATGACGCTCGCCATCTCGCCGGCTCGCAGCTCGCCCAGGCTGACCGGGTTCAGGCGGTCTTCGTAGCGAAAGGGCAGGTGGTAGAGCAGGTCCTCGACAGTGGTGATGCCCTTGGCGGCCAGCGCCAGACCAAGGCGGGGTCCGATGCCCTTCACATACTGTACGGGTGTCTCAAGCGCCGCCACTTTCCCGATGCTACCCGACTGGCCGTCGAGGCGAACGCGCCTCCGGCGCAAAATCGCAGGCAGATGCCTCGCCTTGCTCATCAAGGTGCTGGTCCCATCAGCCCGTATATCAAGCGCGGGTAGGCAGAAGGCATCTCCGTAGACTGTTGAGCAAGAAGACCTCAGACGCCCGAGAGGGAGTACTGTGCCGCCCGTAGCCGCACTCGACCGCCTCGCATGCTGTGGCTGGCAGCCCGTCTGTATCGCCTTGGCATCCTGACGTACGGCAAGCGCCCTACATTACCAGAGCTGGCCCGCCGGTTGCGCTACAGCTAAGGATGCCCTGCTCGTGATCCTGCAGAGGACAGTGCGATACGCTGGCAGAAGTCGATGCCTCCAAGCAGCCAACTCACCCTGAACCAGCGGCTGGCCGCGCGAATTGTTCCGCGCCTTGCCGCCGCGGCCATCGCCGCTGTCGGCGTCACCCTCCGCTTTGAAACACTGCTCGAAGAAGGCGCGTTCTCCGAACAGCCGCCCACCACCGGCATCTACTGCTTCTGGCACCAGTGCGTATTCCTTGCCGGATGGTACTTCCGCAAGTTTCGCTGCTCTATCCTGATCAGCCGCAGCTTCGATGGCGAACTGGTAAGCCGCGCGCTCGCTCTGCTTGGCTACGGAGCAGAGCGCGGCTCAAGCTCGCGAGGCGGGGCCGCGGGCCTGCTTGCGCTTAAGAGCGTCATGGATCGCGGAGACCCGGTAGTCTTTGTCGCCGATGGGCCACGCGGGCCGATCTATGTGTCGAAGATGGGTCCGGTCAAACTGGCACAGATGACCGGTGAGCCGATCGGAGGCTTCTTCCTGCTCGCCGAGCACGCCTGGACTCTGAACTCATGGGATCGCTTCATGATTCCGCGGCCGTTCTCCCGTGCCGTGGTCAGCTGGGCGCGCAAGGTGCCTGCGCCGGCTCCGGATGCGTCCGACATCGAGCTCGAGGCGACGCGGCTGGCGCTGAACGCAGCGCTCGAGCGGGCGCGTCGCCGCGCCGAAGCCTACTTCCCCCGCAAGCCGTCCGCCGTCCCACAGCAGGTTCCCGCTTGAGCGCGAGCGAACGGAACATCGCTGTCGGCCAACTGGTTACCGATTACGACTTCCACCTGCCACAGGACTTGATCGCGCAGTCGCCTCCAGCTGAGCGCGCGGGCGCGCGCATGCTCACGCTCGATCGTGCCACCGGCGTCCGCCAGGACCGCCACTTCCGCGACTTCCCCAGCCTGCTGCGCGCGGGCGACCTGCTGGTGCTGAATGACACAAGCGTCCTCCCGGCTCGCCTCTACGCGCACCGCATGGTGGCGCAGCAGCCGGGGCAGACGCCCGGCCGTGTCGAAGTCCTGCTGTCCGAACAGATCTCCGCCTGGGAGTGGAAGGCGCTGGTCCGGCCCGCCCGCAAAATCCACCCCGGAGAGCAACTGCTTTTCTCACCGCCGGGCGAGCCAGAGCTGTGTGCTGAAGTGATCGCGCGCGGAGAATACGGCGAGCGCACCCTGCGCTTTACCCCCGTAGCCGACTTCGATGCTGCGCTCGATCGCCTCGGCCACATGCCGCTGCCGCCCTACATCGCGCGGCCCGACGAAGAGGCCGATAAGAGCCGCTACCAGACCGTCTTCGCGCGCGAACGCGGGTCCGTGGCCGCGCCTACCGCGGGCCTGCATTTCACCGACGACATCCTCGCGGCGATCCGCGCGCGCGGCGTTGAGATTGCCCACGTCACGCTGCACGTCAGCCTCGGAACTTTTCAGCCGGTCCGCGTCGATCGTGTCTCCGAGATCAAGCTGCACTCCGAGCGCTACACCCTGCCCGCGACCACCGCAGAAGCCTTAGTTCGCGCTCGCCACGAGGGCCGCCGCGTCGTGGCCGCCGGCACCACCACCGTCCGTACGCTCGAGCATTGCGCGACGAACCTCACACCGCACTCCGGCCAAACCAGCATCTTTCTCTCGCCCGGCTACCGCTTCCAGCTCGTGGACGCGCTGCTGACCAACTTTCACCTGCCGCAATCCACGCTGCTGATGCTGGTCTGCGCCTTTGCTGGATTCGAGCCCGTACTCGCCGCCTACCGCCATGCGGTTCGACAGCGCTACCGCTTCTTTTCCTACGGCGATTGCATGTTCCTCAGCTGACTCTCGTTCGCTCTAAAGTGTCATCCAGAGCAAGGTGAAGGACCTGCAGTCGACTTTGCCTCTGCGCCAAGAGCGCCTTCGCCCGCGCCGCCGGCACCGTAAACTTGAAGCATGGCCGCTGAACCCAAACCAGTCTTCCTGCTTGACACCATGTCGTTCATCTTTCGCGCCTACCACGCCATGCAGCGGCAGCGGCCCATGTCGACGCGGACCGGCATTCCGACAGCGGCAACCTTCGTCTTCGTCAACATGATCAACAAGCTCCGGCGCGACTTCGCCCCGGAATACTTCGCCGCAGTCTTTGACGTCAGCTCACCGGTGTTTCGAGACCAGCGCGCCGGCACCATGAAGACGGTGAAAAAATTCAACCTCAAGACTCAGACCTTTGACGAAGTAGACTACGGCGGCTACAAGGCGCACCGCGAAGCCATGCCGCCGGACCTTGCCCAGCAGATCCCTTACATCCGCCGCGCGCTCGAGGCCTTCCACATCCCCATGCTGCAGCACGAGGGGTTTGAGGCGGACGATGTGATCGGAACACTGTCGTCACAGGCGGCGAAGCAGGGATCACCGGTCTTTATTGTCTCCTCCGACAAAGACATGTTGCAGTTGGTGAACGAGCACGTAAAAGTGCTGAATCCGATGAAAGACAATCTCATTCTCGATCGCGAAAAAGTCCGCGAGACCCTGGGCGTCTATCCGGAACAGGTGGTCGACGTGATGGCACTGCGCGGCGACTCGATCGATAACATCCCCGGCGCACCCGGCATCGGCGACAAAGGATCAGTCGAGTTAATCCAGCAATTCGGGACAGTAGAAAATGCGCTGGACCATGCCGCGGAAGTAAAACGAAAGACCTATCGCGAGTCCCTTGAGAACAATCGCGACGCCGTGCTGCTCTCAAAGGAGTTAGTGACCATCCACTGCGAGGTACCGGTGCCGCTCGATCTCGACCACATGCGTACGCAGGCGATTGACACTGCGGCCTGCCGCTCGTTGTTCACCGAGCTTGAGTTCACCACCATGCTCAAGGAGCTGGTTCCTGACGAGCTGGCTACGCCAATTGAATACATCCTTGAGCCTTCCCCTGAGCAGATCGCGGAATTTAAGCAGCAGGCATTTCTCCGGGGGTTCGCACTCGCCCTGCCCGCGTCGGAGCTGGAAGTTATCTCTGAGCAGGTCAGCGAAGCTGAAACAGAAGCGGCCGAAGAGCGTGAGCCCGAGTTACGAACCATGTCCTTCGACTTTTCTGCCGCTCCGGCGCAGCCCCTACCCGCGCCTGAAAAGCGGCCCACACGCGCGGGTGTCGCAGCCAACGATGGGACCGCGCTTCTCGTCTGCATGGATGACTTACAGGAGCTGCTCGAAGACGCCGACGTTCCAAAGCAGGTGCACGACCTCAAAGGCACGCTCCGCATCCTTGAAGCGAGCGGCATCACCCTGCGCGGCGCGCATGACGACCTGATGCTCTACTCCTATCTCGTCAATCCGACGCACACCACGCACCGGTTGTCTGACGTGGCGGCTCGCTTCAGCTCGCAGCCCCTGCGCCAGCAGGGCGACGCCGCTCTCGCCGAAGCCGCGCACGCGACGCGCACCCTGGCACCGGTGCTCGAACGCGACATGCAGGCGGCCGAGCTAACCAGCGTCTACGAGACGATTGATCTTCCTCTGGTTCCAGTGCTGCTGCGCATGGAACAGGCCGGCGTTCGCATCGACTCCTCGGTGCTCCGCGCCATGTCCGAGACATTGGCTGTCGACATGGATCGCCTGGCTGAAGATATCTACGAGCGCAGCGGGAGCCGATTCAACATCAACTCGCCGAAGCAGCTTGGCGATGTTTTGTTCAATAAGATGAACCTGCCCAAGCCGCTTAAGTACGGCAAAGGCAAAGTCATCTCTACCGCACAGGATGTGCTTGAAGAACTGGCTCTTCACAGCGACGTACCGCGGCTGGTGCTTGAGTACCGGCAGCTTGCGAAGCTTAAGTCGAATTACCTCGACTCATTGCCACTGCTTGCCGACGCTAACGGCCGGGTGCACACGACCTTCAACCAGGTAGGTACGGCGACAGGCCGGCTTTCTTCCACCAATCCGAATTTGCAGAATATTCCTGTGCGCACCGCGCTCGGCCGCGAAATTCGTGCCGCATTCATTGCGGCTCCGGGTCACGTGCTCTTATCGGCGGATTATTCCCAGATCGAGCTGCGGCTGATGGCGCACTTTTCCGGCGATCCGCTACTGGTTGACGCCTATCGCAACAACCGCGACATTCATACGCTGACGGCTTCTGAAGTCTTTGGAGTTACGCCTGAGGCCATGGATAAAGAAACACGCAGTCGCGCCAAGGCAGTGAACTTCGGTATTGTTTATGGAATCTCCCCATTTGGCCTGGCGGCGAACCTTAATATCGACCAGAAGGAAGCACGTATCTATATCGATCGCTACTTCGAGCGGTATGCAGGAGTGCGCACTTACATCGATCGTGTGCTCGAGGAAACGCGCGCCGAGCAGCGGGTAAAGACGCTGTTTGGCCGTACGCGACCTATCCCTGATATTCAAAGTCGCAACGCCAACCTGCGCGGCTTCGCGGAGCGAACGGCTGTCAATACCCCGCTGCAGGGCACCGCCGCGGACCTGATCAAGGTTGCCATGATCCGCATCGACAAGCGACTCAGTGCAGAAGGACTTAAGTCGAAAATGACGCTGCAGGTGCATGACGAGTTGCTCTTCGACGTGCCTGAGTCAGAGGGCGCTAGAGTTCGCGACTTAGTCAAGGAAGAGATGGAAGGCGCGCTTGAGTTGAGCGTACCAATCGTCGCAGAAGTGGGCACGGGTCTGAACTGGCGGGACATGTAAGCCCCTGATTTACAATCCATCCACGAGGGCGCATCTATGGCGACGGCGACGAAAGTATCCGAAGTTCCGGCAACTGGATCTGCCAGAATCTCCTTGGATGAATACCTCCGGACCACCTATCGCCCAGATGTTGAGTACTTGAACGGAGAGCTGCGGGAGAAAGCTGGGGTTGGATTCGCCCACGGAGAAACACAGGGTTTCCTGTTTCAATGGTTCAGTCAGCATTACCAGGAGTGGAACATCCGCTGTGCTCTCGAAGCACGTGTACAAGTCAGTCCCACGCAGGTGCGGCTGCCCGATGTCGTCGTGATTGCAGCTCCTGAGAGAACACAGGGCGCCTTGAAAAATCCTCCGCTGATTGCCATCGAAGTGCTCTCGCCCGCTGACACGTATCTCGAACTGAAAGCTCGCGCCGCGGACCTCGCCGCGATAGGTGTGCCGAACATCTGGCTGATCGATGAGCAGGCACGCACAGCAGAGGTCTGGGCGGACGAGTCGTGGCATCTGCAGAAAACGACTCGTCTGGAAGCGGTAAACTCGCCCGTCTACCTCGACCTCTCCTGGCTCTGGCAGCAACTCGACCAGTAGCCAAGTAGTCTAGATCCCCAACTCTCCGCGGATTGCCGACGCGATCCGTTCCGCATGCCACCTCATCTGCCCTTCCGAGGCCGCCTCGATCATCACCCTCGCCAGCGCCTCCGTCCCTGAGTAGCGCACCACCACACGACCATCTTCGCCGAGCGCTCCCTCGGCTTCGCGGATCGCGGCCATGATGCCGTCGAACTCTTCAAGCGGCCGCTTCTCACGTACGCGCACGTTCAGGATCACCTGCGGGAATACCACTAAGTCCGCGATCAGCTCCTCAAGCCTTTTGCCCGAGCGCTGCACGATGTCGAGCACGACCATTGCGGTCAACAATCCGTCGCCCGTGGTTGCGAGGTGCGGGAAGAGGATGTGTCCGGACTGTTCACCCCCGAGCGACGCGCCCTCGGCCTGCATGCGCTCAAGCACATACTTGTCGCCCACCGGCGCGCGGAGCAGGCGTATGCCGTCGCGTCGCAGCGCTGCCTCCAGGCCCATGTTGGACATGGTGGTAGCGACCACCATGTCCCCGGCGAGCGCACCCTGCGAGCGCAGGTGGCGCGCCGCGAGCAGCAGCACCGCATCGCCATTCACCACGCGACCCTGTCCATCAGCAAACAGCGCGCGGTCCGCATCCCCGTCGAAGGTCAGGCCCAGATCAGCGCCTCGCTGCTTCACCTCAGCCGCGACCACCTCCGGGTGAAGTGCTCCGCAGGCGGCATTGATGTTGCGGCCATCGGGCGCAGAATGGGTCAGGTCCACGCGACCGCCGAGACCGGCAAACAGCTCCGGAGCAATCGCGGACGCGGCGCCGTTGGCGCAGTCCACCACCAGGTGCAGACCGGCTAAATCAAGCCCCGGAACAGCGGCGCGAAGAAAAGCCTCGTAATCGTGCCGGTAGAGGGGATCGATGCCCGGCAACGCGCCCGGGCCCGCCGGCTCGCCGTGGCCGAGCAGCCGGAAGATCTCCTCCTCGATCTCGAGCTCGATCGCATCCGGCAGCTTGTAGCCATCGCCGCCGAAGAGCTTGATGCCGTTGTCGGCCCAGGGATTGTGCGAAGCCGAGATGACCACTCCCGCCGAAAAACCGTACTTGCGCGCCAGGTACGCGATGGCCGGCGTCGTGATAACCCCCGCATTGGCAACCGCGGCGCCGCCTTCAACGAGCCCGCTTGCGAGCGTCTCGGCGATCCATGCGCCGGACTCACGTGTATCAAGTCCGAGCAAAACATGCGGAAGGGGATGCTGGTGCTTCAGTGTCCCCGCGAGCGCGCGCCCGACCGCGTAGATCGTCTGCACGTCCAACGGTGACTCGCCGGCAACGGCGCGAATGCCATCGGTTCCAAACAGCTTCCTCATTCTGCCTCTTTCGTGACTTCGGTAGCGGTCGCCGCGATCCGGCCCTTCCCCAACTGCAGGTGCAACCTGTCACCGATATCGACCGCGGCCGCGTCTTTCACCAGGCCGCCCGAAGCGTCAAACACGAGCGCGTACCCGCGCGAGAGCACCGAGAGGGGCGAAAGCGCCGCGAGCCGGCTTGCGAGCAGCTCCTGCCGGCGCCGGCCATGCTCGACGAGTCGTCCTCCGGCCTGAGCCAGGCGCGCTTCGAGCGCCCTCCAACGCTCGCGGCTCACCTGCAGTCGGTGCCCCGCGTCCTGCCGCGCCAAGCGCGCAGTCAGCTGTTGCAGCCGGTCAGAGGTGCGCCGAAGCTGGCCGCCGATCGCCGCATCCAGGCGAAAGCGCTGTTCGTCGACGCGCTGCTCTCGCCGGTTCAGCCCGGTCCGCAGCCTTGCGAGGGCTGCTTCGATTGAAGCTGCGGTCAGCCGTTGCCGAGCCATCATCATGTGGTAGCGTCCGGCGCGCTCCAGTCGCCGGGAAAGCGAGGAGAGATCGGAGGCGAGCGTGTACTGAGCCTCGGTGATCAACTCCGCGGCCGCCGAGGGGGTAGGCGCCCGCAGATCGGCGACAAAGTCCGCGATAACAAAGTCCGTCTCATGCCCCACAGCCGAGACAACCGGCAGCTCGGACGCGGCGATGGCACGCGCGAGCAGCTCGCTGTTGAACGGCGCGAGGTCCTCAAGCGAGCCGCCGCCCCGCGCCACGACCACTACATCGACTCGGCTCGAACGGTTCGATTGGTTCGGACGATCGCGACGATTGAACCATGCAATACCGGCGGCTAACTCCGCGGCGGCAGACTCGCCCTGCACGACTGCGGGATAAATCAACACCTCCAGCGCGGCGTGCCGACGGCCGGCCACGTGTAGAAAATCGCGGATGACCGCACCCGCGGGCGAGGTCACAATGCCAATACAGCGGGGAAACCGCGGCAGTGGACGCTTGCGATCAGCGGCGAACAAACCTTCGGCCCCGAGGCGAGCCTTGAGCTGTTCAAAGGCGACCTGAAGCGAACCGGCACCGACCGGCTCGACGTACTCGCCGATAAGCTGCATCTGCCCGCGCTGCTCATAGACAGAGACCCGTCCGCGCAGCAGCACCTGCAGGCCGTCTTCCAGGCGAAAGCGCAGCAGCTGGGCCTGGCGTCGAAAGAGCACCGCAGGCAGCTGAGCGTCGCCGTCCTTCAGCGTGAAGTAGAGGTGGCCCGAGGCAGCCGGGCGCAGGTTGGAGACTTCGCCCTCGACCCAGACGTCGCTGTAGGCACCCTCAAGATGGGTGCGGACTTCACCCACCAGGGCGCCCACCCGCCAGACGCGTCGAGCCGGTTCCAGGAATGGCTCCGACGCAACCTCAAAGAGTTCGTCATCCTCAACCGGCCTCGCCTGGAGCTTGCTGGCAGGCGTAGTTCGCGTCTTCACCCAGGCGGGAAGACCTCCGGAACGCGTCCGCGCCGGCAACGGTCTCGTCGCAGGTTCGGCAGGGGTCTTCCGCAACTCGCGGGGAGCCTGCTCGTCGATCGAGTCCGCAAATAGCCCGAGCTGCGGCGCGACATCCCCGCTTTTCTTCAGACTGCCGCGCCCTGGGCTCTCCACTTCCAGAAGTCTACCGCCGCCACCGGCTCAGAAGGTAGAAGAGCAGAGAAAGCACGACACTCAGCACGATCGAGCTGCCCAGAGGAAAGAACACCTGCACTCCGCGCCCACGAAAGCTGAAGTCGCCCGGCAGGCGGCCGAACGGCAGACCTGTTTTCGATAGCAGCAGAACCAGCCCGCCTGTCACCAGAAGCAGCGCACCAAGCATGATCAGCAACCGTCCCAGGTCGTTCAACTTGAAGCCTCTCGAATTGAGATGAGCCAAACCGCCTTCGTGCCTCATCCCATCGTCACTCATGTACGCTTTCAGCCTGATCCTCGGCTTCGTTCTGCTTCTGCTGGTTTTGCTGGACGCCTTCCAAACGGTCATCCTTCCGCGTCGACCGAGCGGCCAGCTGCGCATCACCAGGCTGTTCTATCTCACGACCTGGAAGCCTTGGCGCTCGATGGCGTGCAGCATGCGCAATCCGCGCACCACTGAAACACTGCTGAGCTTCTATGGACCACTGTCGCTGGTCTTCCTGATTGTGGTGTGGGCCGCCTTTCTGACGCTCGGGTTCGCGCTGATCTACTACGGGATGCACTCCCCCTTCTCTGATCCGCTCGATCTGCATCCGGGCTTTCGAACCGACTTTTACGTGAGCGGGACGACGCTGTTTACGCTCGGGCTGGGAGATGTGGTCCCGCACCAGGCCTGGGTGCGCGAACTGGTGGTGCTCGAGGCCGGGATCGGTCTCGGATTCGTCGCCGTAGTCATCGGCTATTTTCCGGTACTCTACTCCGCATTTTCCCGTCGCGAGGTCAACGTCTCCCTGCTCGATCCGCGCGCAGGATCACCCCCCAGCGCGGGCGAGCTGCTGCGCCGGCATGCCTTCGACGGTGGTGAAGTGGCGCTTCGAGTGCTGCTCGAGGAATGGGAGCGCTGGTCCGCCGAGCTGCTGGAAAGCCACATCTCCTACCCGCTGCTTTGCTACTTCCGCTCGCAGCATGCTCACCAGAGCTGGCTGAGCGCTCTGACGGCAGTGCTCGACAGCTGCGCGCTCCTGGTGGCTACCGTCGAAGAGCATTCCGGGCGCCAGGCACAGCTGACCTTCGCCATGGCTCGGCACGCGCTCGCTGACCTGGCCCAGGTCTTTGGACAGAAGCCCCTGGCTCCCGGGAAAGAGCGGCTGCCGGAAGCCGACTTCAAGCGCTTGCATGATCTACTATGCCAGGAGGGTGTGCGTGTCTCCCGCGACGCTCAAGCGCAGGAGCGACTCGCGGAGATGCGCGCGCTGTACGAACCTTGGGCTGAGACCCTGAGCCGATACCTGGCAATGCCGCTGCCTGCCTTTGTGTCCACACTGCCGCGCAAGACCAACTGGCTGACCGTTGCGCGCGTTCGTTCCGAGGCTGAAGCAGCATTGGGCCCCTCAGAGCAACCGGTCACGGAAGAACTGGATCAACACCTGTTCTAGTGCCTTGCAGGAACGGCCTGAGTCTGTAACTCGAATGGTTTGCGTGCATACAACTAAGTGAGGCGCCGGAAAATATCCGGCGCCTCACTGAAAAGGTCGCGATCCATTCGCGCGTTTGGGTCTTACTGGAGGGAGTGGACCGAGCGAATCGAGGAATCGCTTTCACGCGGGGCCGTGCGGTCAGCGCGAGCACGCTGAGCGGATAAATGACAAAGCGAAAGAAAGCCAAGAACGGTCAGGACCCCGCATCCTCCGTAAACTTGCAAAAATAAAGGCACCGGTGTTACTCCCCGTATTAATGTGGCTTAGAGTGCAGCAAATTCTCCTTACCCCACTGAAAAGATAACCCCGGATGTATACACTCGGATAGCTAGTAAGATGAATATCCTGTGACTTTAGTGTAAACGCCGGAAGAAAGGGGACGCGGTACTAGCGTCCCCTTGTCATAACTTCAGTCTTGAGTCCTTAATTACACCTTGTCGTGTTACATTTACGCGCTCACCGGTTCTAAGACCCGCGCCCATCGACGACTTGTACGCGATGCGTGTGCCTGTTTGTGATACGCGTAACCGGCAATGAGCGGGAAAGCTAAAGTAGCCTCGGAGTAAACCATCTGCTCATACGTTGTATCCACCTTGCCCCAGGAGCTTGCTTCCTTGAGCGTACTTGAGGAGAGCGCGCCGTCCCGTACGTCTGCAACTGTGATCTGCACCGCGTACTTGTGCATCGGTGCGTCCATTCCGAGAATCTCGGCGGCTACGACAATATCCTGTACAAAATTCTTGGGTACCCCGCCGCCCAGCATGAAAATGCCCGTCGAAGGATTGGCGATCTTGAGCTGAGTGATCTCGTAAAAGTCCTTGGCGGAGTCGATCGAGACCATGGGTTTGCCTTGCCGCGCATGCTGGTGCGCAACCAGCCCGAAGCCCGCTGAGCAGTCAGAGAAAGCGGGAACGAAAATGGGCACATCGAGCTCGTACGCTGCGTGGATGATCGAGTCCCCGGCGCCGGACGCCAGGGTCTTGCCTTCACGCTCGAGATAGGCCCCCATCTCGCGGATAAATTCTCTCGAGGAGTAGGGGCGCGGGTCGAGCGAGTCGGCGATCCTGCCGGTGATCTCGTCACAGATGCGCAACTCTTCTTCATCGATCAGCGTGTCATAGATGCGATCGATCATCAGCTCGCGCAGCATGGCGTCCTCGGTGCCCTGGCGCAGCAGGTCGTCGGCGATCCAGTGGCGGAAGCCCAGAGCCTCGAAGAAATCCTGGTCGACGATGTTGGCGCCAGTGGAGACTATGCCGTCAACCATGTGGTTGCGGATCAGGTCGATGATGATCTGCTTCATCCCAGCCGAGACCATCGATCCAGCCAGGGTCAGAAAGACGCCGCATTCGGTGTCGCGCAGCATGCGCTCGTAAATCGTCGCTGCCCGGTACAGATCACGGGAGCTGAATGCCAGGTGCTGCATGGCGTCCACTAGCGCAACGACATTGTGCTGCTTGATGTCGATGTGCTGGACAGGGGTGGTGAGGAGTTCCTTTTTTGTAGGCATAGCAACCCCGATTTTACCAGCGGGAACCGCGGCCCAGTTGGAGATCGGATGAATTCCCAAGGGAAAGCAGCGCTTCAGGGAACAGGGCGGCGCATGGTGATCGCCGGGCCGAACCGCGTGGCCTGTGCGCCGGTCTGTACGATCCGCAGGATTAGTAGAAGGCTAAAGCTGTTGGATCGCCACTACGTGCAAGGACTGAGCTTCACCCTGGCTGCACGCATCCCGGCCGCCTAGTAATCCGGCGCCACCAGGGAGGCGCGCCATTGCAAAGCCTCAAGCGCAGCGCGCTCAGAAAGAAAAGCTGCGCGTACCGAGACCCGGTCCAATCGGTTAGTGCTGCATGCCGGCCATCGCTGGCGCGCCGTGGCCGTGAGTCGAAGGAATGGGCGGGTAGCTCACTGCCAGCGGAGTCGCCGGCACGCCCACTCCGGCGCTGTTCACGGCGACCACCGTGTAGGTGCCGGTGCCTCCCCCCGGCGCAGGCTCGGAGTAGGCGGGCGTGATGAGTCCCGCGGCCAGCACCTGGCTCCCGCCCACGCCTGTGCCCTCGGACTTGGCTCCCAGCACACGGTAGCTGGTCGCTCCGGGAACCGCCGTCCACGAGAGCAGGATGCGCGCCTCTCGCTCTTCTTCCTTGACGCTTGTGGGCGTGCCGGGAACCGCGGCCGCCATCGCCGACGGCAGCAGCCCGTACACGCAAAGCTGGCCGGAGCCGGTGTTAGCCGTGCCAAAACTGGGCAGATAGACCTTGCCGTTGGCGATGGTCGGCGGCGCCATCTTCGAAAAGTTGCCGCAGTCGTCGCGCGCTGGTATTTCGAGCGAGTTCCACAGCTCATGCGTGATGTCGTCCGCGGCATAGGCGTGCAGGATGCCCGGACGCGACTCGTGCCAGCTGTCTCCGGTCGCGTGGATCGCCGCCCACAGGATGCCGTCCTTGTCGCCGTTAGCGGAGAGCGAGAGCATCGCGCCCGGGTGGCCTTCGTTCGCGAGCGTCCGCGTCATGAGCGGCTTCTCTTCGACCCGGCCGTCCTTGACCGCGTACACACGCGCAATATCGCGCTGGCCCCAGATGTAGAGCAAGGGCCCGTGCGCCGCGCTATGCCAGTAGACCAGCGAGTGCAGGTGCGACGAGGTGGCCTTGAAGTGCCCCAGCGCATGCTCGTCCCCCAGGTGGCCGAAGTGCGCCGCATCGATGGTGTAGAGCACGCCCTCCTTCCCGCCGCCCACCACCAGCAAGTTCCCGGACGTGCCCTTCGGCGAAGGCACCAGCGTCGCGCCCGACGAGTTGATGTCCTCGTCATGCTGGTCCAGGATGAAGTGGTTGGTCGGGGTGAACCAGTCCGTCAGCTTGAGATCAGGCGTCAACTTCAGAAAGCTCTCGCTGAAGTTCTGCTTGCCATCCCACGATCCGTTGCCCGAGACCACGTAGATGTTCCCCGCCGCGTCCGCCGCCGGGCCCTGGCCCGACTGCCAGATACTGGCCTCGGACCCTGTCGGCGTAGTGTTGAAGACGGCAGTCTGCTTCAGCGTGGCCGCGTCATAGGCCATCACAAAGCCATGGTAGGGATCCTTGTCGCAGTGTGACGCGTAGCTGACATAGATCTGCCCCTGCGAGAGCAGCAGAGCCGGACGCTGATTCTGCATCAGCGGATCGAAGTCCGCGGTCTCGACCCGCACCGGGCTCGCAGGCAGGTCGGCGCCAGTCGCCAGGTCGAGCGCGTGCAGCCGCTGCGTCCACTGGCCGTTCGCGCCGGTCACCGCCACCACGTAGAGCACGTGTTTCGCCGGATCGATCACCGGCGTCCCGATAATGCCCATGTTGCCGTTCATGTCCGTGCATCCGAAGGGCGCGCTGTGCACGTTGGGCGGCGCGCCGAAGTTCACATGCCAGAGCGGTGCGGCAGCGGCCCCGTCGTTCGCGTCAAAGGCGTACACGCTGTTCGCGACCGTCGTGACATAGACCGCATCATGTACCCCGTCAGCGAAGTGCACGCCCGTCGCCACCAGCGGCTGGGTGTAGAGCTGGTCGTCGACCGCGTGCCTGAACAGCATGCCAAACTGCGCCGGGCTGACGTTCGCAGGTGTCAGCGTGGTCTCTGCCAGGTTCGCGCCGGTGCGGGCATTGTCGTTGTGCTGCGTTGTCACAGAAACCTGCGCGTGGGCAGCGGCGGCAAGACCTACCCCAAGCGCGAGAGCGCGGACAGACATGCATGCTCCTTGTGGAACCAGTGTAGTGCTCGAGGCTTGATGAGGTGAAAGAGCAGCCGCAGTTAGAATGAGGAGGTTGCCCGGAGCTGCGCTTCAGGAAGTTTCGGGCGGGAAAGTGGGTCGAAACAGGATGCATCGGTGGTCGAAGCTGTTTATCCCGACGCTGCGCGAGGCGCCGTCGGACGCGGAAGTTGCCAGCCACAAGTTTCTGCTGCGGGCCGGCTATGTCCGCCAGCTGGGCGCGGGCATTTATTCCTACTTGTTCCTGGCCCAGCGCTCAATGGGCAAGATTACCGCCATTGTGCGGGAAGAGATGGACCGCATCGGCGCGCAGGAGTTCCTGCT
>CAXUND010000024.1:0-37044 GCA_964252445.1 uncultured Acidobacteriaceae bacterium
CCCCGCGTACCCTACCGCGCCCCCCCCAAACGGGGGCCGGGGCGGGCCCCGCCCGCCCCTTTTTGGCTTAGCGGGAATAAACGGCCTGAGACAGAGATGTACTGAGGGCACGCGCGCGTAGGCGATCGCGTGCTCCCTTCTTCCCTTAACCTATCCGTTTCAAGTCACGAGCAGGCGGCAGGAGTTAGACTGCGAGCTGGTAAGCTCGCAAGAAAACTTATGTTGGAATTTTGTGATGTCGCGCTGCCGGTTCCCCTTGACCGGGTTTTCACTTACGCGATCCCGGCGGAGATGGCAGCGCCTTCGGTGGGCTGTCGCGTGCTGGTGCCCTTCCGCAGTGAGAAGATGTCCGGGATCGTCACGCGCGTCCATGACGAACCGCCCCCGGTCGACGCCAAGCAGCTACTGGCCGTGCTCGACGAGGCTCCGGTTTTTTCTCCCGTGTTAATCGAGCTGGCCCGCTGGATCGCGGACTACTACCTTTGCCCGCTTGGTGAAGTGCTCCGAACCATGCTGCCGCTGATGGCGGAGGTTCGCCGGCGCGTCCTTTACCGCATCGCGGACGCCGGTCGCCGTTCGCTGCATGAAGGCGCGGAAGTCGGATCGTCGCGTCGCTCGCGACGCACAGCCGGCGACCAGGACCTTGAGTATGCCGTGCTGAACTACCTGGAAAATGGCGAAGCGGCGAAGCTGTCAGCGCTGCGCTCAGCGACGGGCGCGACCGTCGAGTTGCTGACCGGCATGGTCCGCAAAAAATGGATCGTGCGCGAGACCGAGGCCGACTCGCGCGATGCGCGGCGCCTGGTGCGCTTTGCCGTGCTCGATGCAGCCGCGCGGCTGCCCAAGTTAAATGCCAATCAGCAGGCGCTGCTGGCGGAGCTCGCCGGCGCGGGCGGCGAACTGCCGGTCGCCGAGCTGCGACGTCTGGCGTCTGCTGACCATACGCGCGAACAGGAAGCCACGATTGCCGTCACGGTGCCTGGATCCACGCTGGGGACGCTGGTGCGGCGTGGATTAGTCCGCATTGAAGAGCGACCCGCTGCGTTCCATGTCTCAGCAATGGTGCGGAAGCAGGAGCACCTGCTGAATGCGGCCCAGACGGCCGCGTTGCAGGCGATTGCAGAGGCCGCCGCCGCGCAAACCTTTAAGCCTCTGCTGCTTTACGGCGTCACCGGATCCGGCAAAACGGCGGTGTACCTCAGAGCAATGCGCGCGGTGCTGGCCTCAGAGAGGTCGACGATCCTGCTGGTGCCGGAGATCGGGCTGACCCCCGCGATGGCGGGTGAGCTGCACCACGCCTTCGGCGCCGAAGTGGCGTTGCTGCACTCGCAGCTTACGCCCCAGGAGCGAGCAGAGCAGTGGCATCGCATTCAGCGCGGCGCAGCGCGCGTGGTGGTGGGAACGCGGTCTGCCGTATTTGCGCCGGTCTTGAATCTGGGACTGATCCTGGTCGATGAAGAGCACGACGGAAGCTACAAGCAGGAGGAGATGCCGCGCTACCACGCCCGCGATGTAGCAGTGATGCGCGCCAAGCTGGCGGGTGCCGCAGTGGTGCTTGGATCGGCCACGCCTTCGCTCGAGAGCTGGCAGAACGCGGAGCGCGGTCGCTATGCGCGGGTCTCGATGTCGGAGCGCGTCGGCAATCGGCCGCTGCCTGAGGTCGAGCTCGTCGACATGCGGCAGGAGTTCCAGCAGACGGGCGAAGAGAAGCTGTTCTCGCGAAGGCTTGTCGACGAAACGCAGGCTACGCTCAACCGTGGAGAGCAGGTGATCATCCTTCTCAATCGGCGCGGATACTCCTTTGTGGCTATGTGCCGCGCCTGCGGAGAAAAGCTTCAGTGCGAAAACTGCGCTATCTCGCTCACGCTGCACAAGGCGGCTATCCGGTCAGGCGGAGCGTCTAATTTTGAAAATGAAGGCAGGGCGCAGGTCGGCCAGCGCCTCGAATGCCACTACTGCGGTTACAAACGGACGGTTCCCAAGCGCTGCCCGCACTGTGACTCGGAGCACCTGTACTATTTCGGCGCGGGATCGCAGCAGGGGGAAGAAAAGCTGACCGAGATCTTTCCCGGCGCGCGCATCGGCCGCATGGATCGCGATACGGTGCGTGGTCGCGGCGATATGGAACGACTTCTGTTACGTTTGCATTCGGGTGAGATCAACCTCCTGGTCGGCACGCAGATGATCGCGAAAGGTCATGATATCCACGGCGTCACGCTGGTCGGCGTCGTCGGCGCGGACTACGCGCTTGGCCTGCCGGATTTTCGCGCGGCCGAGCGCGTCTTTCAACTGCTGACCCAGGTGTCAGGCCGCGCCGGTCGCGGCGAGCTGGCCGGCCGCGTTATCGTCCAGACCTATCATCCCGACCACTACTCCATTGATTGCGCCGCCAGGCACGACTACTTAGGCTTTGTGAGCAGGGAACTGAAGCTGCGCCGGTGGATGCACTACCCGCCCTTTGCCGTGCTGGCAAACGTCATCGTGCAGAGCCCGGTCTTTGATGAGGCGGCAGGCTGGGCTGCGGTTCTCGGCCGCTGGTTCGCAACGACGCCGCTCGATAAGGTTCGCGTGCTCGGGCCGGCCACTGCGCCGCTTTCGAAGGTCAAGCGTATTTACCGTTTCCACTTAGTTGTCAAGGCGGAATCTCGCTCGGCTCTGCACAGTGCACTGCGCGCCATGCTGGCGCATGCCGAAGAAAACAATGTACCCCGCCGCAGTATGATCGTCGATGTCGACGCCATCAGCCTGATGTGAGCTCGGCGTACCATGGCCGCATGAGATTGACACTCTACCGCCGTTCGATTCGATCTTGGACCCGCGCATGTCGGCTGGTCCTGATTGCCCAGCTATGCCTGGCTTGTTTGCCGTGTCGAGCGATGAACCTCACGCACTATGATCTTGATTCGCTCGTCTACCTGAGCACAGACATTGTCATTGCTGAGTTGTCTCCGGGAACGACGAAGCAGCACGGCGATCTTACCGCAACGGTGGTTGAGACGATTGCCGGGCCACTCAACGCGGGTGAAACGATCAGGGATCTCGGGCCATTCCTTGCCTTCTACCGTCCTATGGACGCCGGTATGAAGGTCATCCTCTTCCTGGACCGGCACCCACACTCCTACGACTTCTTGCATGCGGACGCGGCTAAGGCTCCTTTCGCGGTGCCGCCATCGGGCGTGTATTTGATAGATAGCATCGGGCATGTGCACGAGTACTATCAGTTGGACAATCCCGGACCGTATGTCGCGGAAGGCTACGCATTCATCCCGCGTGAAACGATCCCCACCGAGGCTCAGAACCGTGCTCTGCCGACGTTGTCGTCGGTGCGGGAGGGAATCACTGACTCGCTAGCCTACGTTGAAACAGTGCGGCCATTGTTAGACAAGGTTGCGACGCCTGCGGATGTTGAGCCAAACTTTGCATTCCTCGAACAGAAATCTGACAGTGGCTACATCTGCCAGGAAAGAACCGGCGGCCAGGCGATGGTTGAACGAGCGGAGCAGCAGATTCGCTCTCTCCATGATCCGGGCTTGCTGCTACGCCTTCGCACCCTGAGCGACGCTTCAAACGACATCTCTTTCGTGCAACGGGAAGATGGCAACCGCGATCCGGCTTTCACTGCTTCCCGGGTGAGCTACTTACTCGCAGTGCTTGGCGACAACAAGCAGAAGCCGGAGTTGCGGCTGGCGGCTGCGCAGATTCTTGAGGAGATAGCCAGGTTCCACAGCGGCGCGCAGAGCGGCCCGTCACGACCATTGCCGATCGACAATGAGTGGCTAGTCAGTTCGGCATCGAGCATACAAAGCACAGCTAAGGCGGTCTTTCTGGATAAGATGGCGGACCCACAGCTGCGCGGCGTATGCCTGCACCTTCTTCCGATGGAGTCGGCAGCCGTGGCTTCGGAGATCGTAAAGACTTACGCACGCACCCGGTCACCGTTGCTTCGCTTCGCTATAGAAGAATGGACGCTCAAGTTCAGTGATTCTCTTTACGCTCGCCTCCACGCGCCGGGCGGCCCGATAGCAAGCATCGTCACTGCCGAACCGCAAAGACTCTGCTCAAAGATTGCTGAGGGCAACGTTCGGCTGTCCGGGAAGTATGGCGAGCTGTCGAACTTCCGCGATTTGTACGGCTTATCCACGGTGCCCCACTTGGTGCTGACCAATGAGGAAACCGGTGAGCGTCTCGCACCGGAAACACTGCGCTCCCTTGGAGGCTGGGTAAGTCAATCCAGCGGAGAAAGCTGGTACGAGCTTAAGCATCCGGAAGCACTACCGCCCGGACGCTACTCTGCGCGGTTAGTCACAAGCGATCAGGGCAACGTGGTCAGTTCCGGCTACGCGGCACACTTTGTTCTTAACCGAACGGCAAAAGGCAGGAGCGTGGTGATCGAGGCCGGCGACTGAGCGCGCTCCTGTAGGCCCCGAGGACTTCCATGAAAACGTTGAGTCAGCAGTAAGTCAGCGGTGTTGCAACAAAGTCCGTGCGCGGTGTTCCTTGAAACTCTCTACGGCCAAGTGCCGTCCGACTAAGCGGAGACCACTGCATGAGGATTGTTGCCCTTGAAGAACACTTTGCCTCGAAAGACCTGATCGCGCGGATTCCCGCAGATATCATAAGCGCGCGCGGCTGGCCGCAGTCAAAGCCCGGCGAAGGGGTAAGCTTCTTTCCCGAGGTGATCTACGACATGGACACCCAGCGGCTGCAGGCAATGGACGAGGCCGGGGTGACCACTACGGTGCTGTCTGTCGCCGGCCCCGGCGCAGACCTGCTTGAGGACGCCGAAGGCGTTGACCTGGCGCGCGCCTACAACGACCGTCTGGCCGAAGCCGTGCGCGCACACCCGGACCGCTTCGGCGGCTTCGCTCACCTGCCCATGCAAACGCCCGAGGCCGCGGCCGACGAGCTCGAGCGCTCGGTGCGCGAGCTCGGCTTTGTCGGCGCGATGGTGAACGGCGCCACCATTGATCGCGACGGTACTGCCCTGTTCCTCGACGACCCGCGCTTTGAGCCGATTCTCGCGCGTGCAGAGTCGCTGGACGTGCCAATCTATATCCATCCAGCGCTGCCGCCCAAAGCAGTCTCTGACACCTACTACCAGCGCCTGCCCGGCATGGCTGGCTTTCAACTCTCGATGGCCGGATGGGGCTGGCACTCGGAGACGGCGATCCACCTTCTGCGCCTGGTGCTTTCTGGCGCGCTCGAACGCCATCGCAGCCTCAAGCTGATCGTGGGTCACATGGGCGAGATGCTGCCGATGATGATGACCCGCATGGACGATATCTTCACTCGTTCGACAAAAGACACGCTCACCCGCACGATCAGCCAGACTCTCACCGATCAGCTCTCCATCACCATCAGCGGCTTCTTTAGCCTGCCCCCGTTCTTAGCAGCGCTACTCGCCTTTGGCGCAGACCGCATTCTCTTCTCGGTCGACTATCCGTTCAGCCCCAACACCCGGGCCACAGAGTTCCTGCAGAGCCTGCCGATCTCGTCCGAGGACCGCGAGAAGATTGCGCATGGGAACGCGGACCGGCTGCTCAAGTTACAAACGTGAGCGTAGCGGCGCGCTCCTTATGCTTCGGGCGCTTTCTGCGAACAACTATACTGACATCGTGCCTGGAGAACCATATGAGCGCTCGTTACTCCGCACTTCTCATTGCCTCCCTGCTTCTTTTCGCCGCCGGCCCGCTGCTGCCTGGCCAGGAGCCCGCTACACCTCCGTCGACGCCTGCGCCTCAGCCGCCGCCCTCGCCAGTGAGTACGCCCGGCGCAGCTGGACAGACCTCGACACCCGGTACGCCTCCAACGCTCCGCATCAGCTCTCGGCTGGTGATCCTGGACTTAGTGGTCGAGGACGCGCGCGGCAACATCGTCCCTAACCTCAAACGCGAAGACTTCCACGTCACCGAAGCCGGCGAGCCGCAGACCATCCTGAACTTTGACACCAACGGCGCGCATGCCGTGCCTGCTTCTGTCACCATCCACTCGACACAGGAGCTCGATCAACTGGCCCCGCAGGCGCCGGTCAACATCATCTTGCTCGACGAGTTCAACACCCGCTTTGAGGACATGGCCTTCGCGCGGTACTCGCTCAAAAAGTACCTCTCGCGCCAGCCGGGCCAGCTTTCCACACCGACCATGCTCATCGCGGTGAGCCTGCAGAAGTTTGAAGTGCTGCACGACTACACCCAGAACAAGGACGAGATTCTCAGCGCGCTCGACCATCACTTCGCCGTCTACCCCTGGCAGGTGCACCAGGGCGGCTGGCTGGCCGAGCGCTACGGCACCGCATTTGAGTCGCTGCGCCGCGTGGCCGAGGCGGTCGTCGGTCACCAGGGACCGAAGAATATGATCTGGATCGGTCGCGGCTTTCCCTCGCTCAGCTTTGTGAACATGCAGGTCGACACCCAGAACCGCGTGGAGAATGCCGTGCAGGACTGCGTCAACCGGCTGAGGGATGCGCGCGTGACGCTCTATACCATCGACCCGGCGGGCGTCCAGGTCAACAACACCTACAACACCTGGGGATCGGACGCGACTGCCGTCGACCCCTTCGGCGGCAACTACGAGTTTGACAAACTCGCCCACGCTACCGGCGGCCGCACCCTCTATGGCCGCAACGATGTCGACATGGAGATCGGCACCGCCATCCGCGACGGCTCGAGCGCCTACTCGCTCAGCTATCGGCCCACCACCGCGGTTGACAACCCGCAGAAGTTCCGCAAGATCGTCGTCACCGTCGATCGCCCGGGAGTCAAGGTCTACACCCGCGAGGGCTACTATCTCCAGCGGCGACCCGCACAGGTCAACCCAGACAACCCGTCGGGCCGCCTGATCGCCGACCTGATCTCCGCCGACACCAGCACCATGAACTACGACGGCGTCGCGCTGCGTCTCGAGAACTCGGCTGCAAAGCCCGATGATTATGTGATCCACGTCGATCCGCGCAGCCTCTCTTGGTCTCCTGCGACCGAGACGGATCCCCGTCGTACCGAGATCGTGCTCATGGTCTCGACCTATGACAAGAAGGGAAAAGAGATCAAGCGCACGGCGCAGGTGATGAAGTTTGCCGCGCCGAGAACCGAGCCTCCCACCGGCCGGATCGACCGCGGCATCGGCGTGCCCTACACGCTGCCGCCCGATCCCAAGGCGGTGCGCGTGCGCTTCACCGTGCGCGTCTCGGCGTCAGGGAGGATCGGCACCGCGGACGCCGTGCCTGGTCAGCCGATCGTGGCTTCCGCGACCAGTCCGCCGCCGCCCGATGCTGTGCCGAACCCGCCCGCTCCTCAGCCGCAGCAGCGTTAGATTTGTTCGGGCTCGTCACCGACTGTCCTGCAGATTCGAAGTTGCCTATAACGCCGTTCTCGAGGAACCTTGAGAGAGGAGCGGCAGTCATCTCTTTCAAGAATGCGCCTTGTAGGGCCTACAGTGTTATGGCGTATCAAGGAAAGCTTCAACGACCTGCGTGAATCGCTGTGGTTCTTCTACGAAGGGGAAGTGCCCGCTCTTCTCGAACATTACGAACTGGGCTTGCGGCGCGAACACTTTGTACTGGAGGGAGAACCGCGGGAAAAGAACGCGGTCGTACCGCCCTGCAAGGATGAGTGTGGGCATGATGAGCCGCTTGAGCTCCTGACGGTAGTCAATCTGACCCATGTCTGCGCTGAAGGAGAGGTCGAAGTTAGGTCCGGCTAAAGCACAGACAACGTCCATGGTGAACGGAGAGTCCGCCAGCTTCTTCGCGTTCTCACCGTTGTAGAAGTACATCAGCGGCAAGGGAACATCCGGAACTGCCTGGTACTCCTTGCTACAGGTGGTAGCTCCTTTGGCTCGTAGCTGCTCCATCTTCTCCCATATCTCGGGATACTGGTTGCGGACTTCGCGGTTAAGGTTCGCGTCAAAAGCCTGCAGGGCCTCAGTGTCGAAGGTTGTGTCGGCCAATATCAAGTGGTGAACGGATTGTGGGAACTGCACGGCATAGGCCTGGGCGACGAGGCCGCCGTAAGAATGTCCGAGCACGTCGATTTGTCCAAGACCCAGAGTCTTGCGAAGCTCTTCTAAGTCTTCAACGTCACGGGTGATGGTGTACTCACGTGCACTCCGGGGATGTTCCGATTTGCCGCGCCCAAGTGCATCGAAGTAGATAATCCGGTGTTTTGCGGCAAACTCCGAAAACCATGGGTGAAAACCATCGTGGGCGTATCCGGGCCCTCCAGCGATTAGCACAAGCGGTCTGCCGGACCCCTCGCTCTCATACCAAAGCTTGACCCCGTGAACTGTTACGAATGCTCCGGCAGGGTGCACCGCGACAGGTGCTGAAGCCGCTTGGGCCAGCGAAGTCTGTTGCTGCGCGACAGATGGCAAGATGAGGCTCGCAGCAGCAAGCAACGCGCAAAAGCGACTAATCTCCATACGTTAGTACAAGGTAGACCACCCAAAGCGGACTGGTACAGAGAAACGCGTTCTGTTTCCCAAACGCTGGTGTTTCCCTGGAAGTCAGTGTTTTCGGAAAGAACTCACTTGAGATTTTATCGGACTGTCAAGTCGGACTTCTCGGCTCGTAGCTTAGAGATCACGAGCAGAACCGGCTTGAAGGAATCCACCAGATGCAGCTCTTTCCGCGGCTTGAACCGCGCCGCACGCGAGGAGTGATGGTCACTTCCGTGCGCATTCAGGACCGCAGAATGCTGACCACCGCCGTAAGTGCGGCGGTCTTCTGCCGTCGGTTCGGGTAGTAGATGAAGAAGCCGGGGTAAGGTTGGCACCAATCCTGAAGTACACGCACCAGCGTTCCATCTTCGAGGTGCGCAGCGACCTCCTGTTCGGCTAAATACGCGAGACCGACGCCTTGCACCGCTCCGCGAATGACCAGTTCCAGATCGTCGACGATCAGCGGGCCACTGACGCCTACCGAAAGAGACTGCCTTCCCTTTTCGAACTCCCAGCGGTACAACCCCGCCGCGCCATGGCGGAAGTTGATGCAGCGGTGTTGCAGGAGATCCCGTGGCACCTTCGGCCGCGGATTCGATTCGAAGTAGGCAGGAGAGCCCACGATTGCCGGTCTCTGATCCGGCGACACGCGGATGGCGATCATGTCTTTCTGGATGTATTCACCAAAGTGAATGCCGGCGTCAAAGCTTTCGGCAACGATGTCCCTGCGACTGTCATCGGTGGTCACGTCAAGAATGATCTCTGGAAACTCCCGGCTTAGCGTGCCAAGCCGGGGTGCGAGCACCGATGAGACGGCGAGGCGAGGAAGCAGCAGGCGAACGCGTCCTGCAGCTTTGTCTCGCTTACCGGAGATTTCTTCCAGAGTCTCATCGACTTCCGCGAGGGCAGGTCGCAAACGACTCAGAAGTTGTTCTCCTGCTTGCGTCAGCGCAACAGTTCTGGTGGTTCGCGCGAGCAGATGCATTCCTACTTCTTCTTCGAGGGCGCGCATCGAGTGACTGACCGCAGAGGGCGAAACGCCCTGACGCCTGGCGGCTCGTGTAAAGCTGCGTTCTTCGGCAACAAGCATGAATGTTGAAAGTGAACTTAGGTCGCGCGGCAGCATTTGTGAATTCTACTCACAAGCGCTTGCTGATTTACAGGGATTCTCGAACTCCTGCACCACGGTCAAGCTTAGTAAAGACGCACTCCAAGGAGGAAATGATGCTGACCGCAACCAACCTAGATGCCGCGAATACTTCGCCTTCGACTTCTGCAAATTGGAGCGCCGTAGGCTCGATGGCGATGTGCGTCGCGCTGCTGATCGCGGCTGAGTTCATGCCTGTCAGCCTGCTGACGCCCATCGCAGGCGACCTCCACGCGAGCGTCGGGATGGCCGGGCAGGCGATCTCGATCTCAGGGCTGTTTGCTGTCATCACCAGCCTGTACATCGCAACTTTCGCGGCTCGACACGACCGCAGGCACGTGCTCATTGGCCTGACAGCGGTTATGCTCCTGTCTCTCATCCTGATTGCACTCGCACCAAGCTTCTTCATCCTGATGGTGGCTCGCGCCATGCTCGGCGTCGTCATCGGAGGCTTCTGGTCGCTGGCAACCGCCACCGTCATGAAGCTTGTTCCTGAAGGTGCGGTTCCGAAGGCCCTCGGCGCCGTGTATATGGGCAATGCGCTGGCGACAGCCTTTGCCGCTCCCATCGGCAGCTATCTTGGCGGCATCATCGGCTGGCGCGGCGTGTTCTGGGCGCTTGTTCCCTTTGGAGCAGTAACGATGTGTTGGCAATGGATCAGTCTGCCCCCTATGCCTCCTCAAGCCGCCAATCCCATAGGCAAACTCCTCGGACTTCTGAAGCGCCGTAATGTTGCCCTTGCCATGGTCGGGGTTATGCTTACCTTCGCGGGAGCCTTCGCTACGTTCACCTACATGCGTCCGTTTCTTGAGACCCGAACGCTTGTCACTCTGCCGGAGTTGTCCCTTCTCCTGCTCGGACTAGGGGCGGCGGGCTTCGTGGGCACGTCGGCCGGGAGCGCCCTGGCCAACCGGCACCTCTATCTCACGCTCGGATTGCTGCCGGTCTTGTTAGCTGGTGTGACCGCCTGGATGCTGCTCACGCAACATGTGCTTTGGTCTGTGGCGATCGCGATGATTGCCTGGGGCGCGATCAACTCGGCCATTCCAGTCTGCTGGTCGATGTGGCTGTCGCAGGGGGTTCGCGATGAGCCTGAAAGTGGTGGAGGCCTGATGGTCGGAGCGATCCAGCTTTCGATCATGTCAGGCGGGGCTCTCGGAGGCTATTTCCTCGACCGGACCTCCATCACGGGCACATTTCTCGCTGGATGCGTTCTCCTGCTGCTTTCTGCTTGCGTCGTTGGGAAAGGGTCCAGACTCCGTCCACAGGCCACTTCCTTCTAATCCAGCAAATGCAACTCTTTCCCCGGCTTGAAGCGCACCGCGCGCCCGGGCGTGATCGTCACTTCTGTCCCCGTTCGGGGATTGCGCCCGATGCCGGTCTTCCTGGGACGCACGTTGAACACGCCAAAGCCGCGCAGCTCGATCCGATCGCCCTCGGTGAGCGCCTTCTTCAGGCTCTCAAAGATGGTGTCGACCGCGGCCTCAGCCTTCACGCGCGGCAGGCCGGTGCGTTCTACCACTTGCTGGATGATGTCCTGCTTGATCATGAGCGTTCCTTCCTCCAAGCTGGCGGCTGCCACCGCGACAAGCGGGTAGATTGTCAACGCGCTTGCCGTCCCGTAGGATGCAGAGTTCAGGCTGTTCGTTGGCGAGCCTTGACTAGAAAGGAGCTTGATTGTCGATCAAGAGTGATACCTGGATCCGGGAGCAGGCCCTGAAGGGCATGATCGCCCCCTTCAGTGAAAAGCAGGTTAAGGAGGGCGTCATCTCCTATGGTCTCTCGTCCTACGGCTACGATCTTCGCGTCTCGGACGAGTTCAAGATCTTCACCAACGTCAACAGCGCTATCATCGACCCTAAAAACTTCGACGAGCGCTCCTTTGTCACCGTGCGGGCGGACTCCGTCATCGTTCCCCCGAATTCATTTGCGCTGGCCCGCTCGGTTGAATACTTCAGGATTCCGCGCGATGTGCTGACCATCTGCGTCGGTAAAAGTACGTACGCCCGCTGCGGGATCATCGTCAACGTCACGCCCTTCGAGCCGGAGTGGGAGGGCTTCGTCACCCTGGAGATCTCGAACACCACGCCTCTGCCGGCGAAGATCTATGCCAACGAGGGCCTCTGCCAGATCCTCTTCTTCCAGTCAGACCAGGTCTGCGAGGTGAGCTATGCGGACCGGAGGGGCAAGTATCAGCATCAGACCGGCATCGTTCTGCCGAAGTTGTAGACGCTAAACTAAAGTAACTTGCGCTCGAATTACCGTGCGCGTACAACTACATCAGTAACAACGCAGATCTGGGGAACGGGGCTGAGAGCTACAGGCAACTGTAGAAACCAGCCCCTCTTTTTTCGCCGGTTTGCGCTACTTGACAGCCTCTTCCTGCATCTATGCCATTGAAGCTAAACAAGTAAGGTCTCCAATCGCGCCTGCGCATTCGGAGGATTCGAGCTTAAAAGATTCAGGGAGAAGGAAGAACATGAAGAAATTACTAGCAGTATTGTGCCTGGCCGGGCTGTCGTTACCTGCGTTCGGAGCAGCCGACAAGGAGAAACTGGACGGGCGCCTCGAGGCCGCGACAAACACGTTGACTGCGATCATGGCGACACCGGATAAGGCGATCCCCGACTACATCCTGAGCGATGCGACCTGCGTCGGCATCGTGCCCGGCCTGTTGAAAGGCGCCTTTATCTTCGGCGCGGAGTACGGTCAGGGTGTTGTCACCTGCCGCACCGGCCATGGCTGGAGCGCTCCCGTCTTCATCAAGATGGTGGGCGGTTCGTTCGGTTTCCAGATCGGCGGATCGGGCACGGACCTGGTGCTGGTGGCTGTGAACCAGAAAGGCTTCCAGGACCTGCTGCAGAGCAAATTCAAGATCGGAGCGGGGGCCGCTGCTGCGGCCGGACCGGTAGGCCGCAATGCGCAGGCAGCCACTAACTGGAAGCTGCAGTCTGAGCTGCTGACCTGGTCGCGCAGCAAGGGCCTGTTTGCCGGTATTGATTTGAACGGCGTGGAAGTCTCGCAGAACCCGGAAGACACCACCACCCTCTATGGCGAGCCGCACCCCTTCACCGAAGTTCTGAAGGGCAACGTGCTCCCGCCGCCCGACACTAAGGAGTTCATCTCGACGGTAGCCAAGTACTTCCGTCGCGCGCAGGCTTCCCAGTAGTTCGCTCTGCCATCAGCTGCGGCCGATCCTTCGGGGTCGGCCGTTTTCTTTGAGTACACTCTAAAGGCCGCGATGCGCGCTTGGATCGAGTTTGTGTTGGTATGGCTGCTCGTGCGCACCCTGGGCGCTTTGCCACGCTCGCCCGCACGTGCTGTAGGTGCGTTCTTCGGACAGGCCGCGTGGCTGCTGCTGAGGCGTCTTCGACGAGTCGGAGTCAGGAATCTGGAGCTCGCCTATCCCGGTAAGACCGCCGAGCAACGAAGCTCCATTTTGCGCGGCGAGTACCGCAATCTCGGCTGGCTGCTTGCCGAGTTCTGCCAGATGCCGAAGTACACGCCTGAAAGCACTCGCGCATTCCTTAGCTACGAAGGACTGGACCACTTCCTCGCGGCCAAGCGTCGCGGCCGAGGCGTCTTCGTCGTGACCGGCCACCTGGGCGCCTGGGAGCTCTCAAGCTTTTACCATTCGCTGATGGGCCATCCTATGGCGATGGTTATTCGCCGACTTGACAATGCGCGCGTCGATCGGCTGGTGAACCGCATCCGCTGCATGCATGGCAATGTAGTGCTGCATAAGGATGACTTTGCGCGCGGACTGCTGGCGGTCATCCGTGCCGGCGGGACGGTGGGAATCCTGATGGATACCAACATGACGCCGCCGCAAGGCGTCTTTGTTCCGTTCTTTGGCGTGGAGGCGTGCACGGCATCGGGTCTAGCAAGGGTGGCGCTCAAGACAGGCGCCGCGGTGCTGCCGGGCTTCCTGCTGTGGCACTCGGAAGAGCAGAAATACGTGCTGACCTTTGGCCCGGAGATCGAGTACACCCGGACCGAGGACGCCGAGGCCGATGTACGTGCGCTTACCGCCGCGTCGACCGCCACCATCGAAAGATACGTGCGTGCCTATCCTGAGCAGTGGCTGTGGCTGCACCGCCGCTGGAAGACGCGCCCGCCGGGCGAGCGTCCCATCTACTGAAAAGATCGGCGAGGAGAAGGGCAGATGCGACTGGACGAACTTGCGCGCGCGCTCGGTGCGCATCTCTCGAATGACGTCGACGAGCGGGAGTGTGGACGCATCATCACCCACGTTGCCGCGGCTAACGGTGCTGGAGAGGGTGCGCTCCTGTTTGTCGAAGAGCAGCGGACGCTGGGCTCAGCGCTGGCTTCAGGAGCCTCGGCTGTCATCCTGCCCCCGACCCTCTCAAATGAAGGTGCAGGTGCGCCGGCAAAGATCGTTCATTCGCACCCGCGGCTGGCTTTTTCCCGGGCGGCCCGCATGCTGGCGCCCGTCGAGGCGCCGTCCGGCGTGCATCCGCTTGCTGCCGTCTCTGAGACGGCAATGCTGGGCGCCGACGTCTCCATCGAGGCGTTCGCGGTCCTCGGCCCCAGCGCCCGCGTCGGCGATCGCACCCGCATCGGGGCAGGTGCGGTTCTCGGCGCAGGGGTTGCGCTCGGGGCGGACTGCGTTATTTATCCGCGCGCGGTCCTGTATCCCGGAACAACGCTGGGGGCCCGCGTCACGGTCCATGCGGGCTCGGTGTTGGGGGCAGATGGCTTTGGCTTTGTGCGCGATCCTGCTGACGGCGCCTACACCCAGTTTCCGCAGCAGGGTACGCTGGTCATTGAGGATGATGTGGAGATCGGAGCCAACTCGACCGTTGACCGTGGGGCACTCGGGGAAACTCGGGTCCGCCGCGGCACCAAAATCGATAACCTCGTCCATCTCGGGCACAATGTCCAAATCGGTGCGGATGTCGTCATCGCTGCGCAAACTGGTATCTCCGGGTCATCACGCGTCGGCGATGGCGCTGTCATCGCCGGACAGGTCGGCATCGGCGATCACGCCGCGGTAGGTCCCGGCGTGATCCTCGGCGCTCAGGCAGGCATCCTCCCGCACAAGGAACTGCTCGGCCCAGGAGAACTGTTCTGGGGAACGCCAGCGAAGCCCTTAAGGCAGTTTCTACGAGAACTGGTGCGGCTCGCGCGGCTGGGACAGGAAGAACGGCCAACAGCAAAACGGAAGAACAACTAAATGGCGGTCATCGTCATCGGCGGGCACTCTCGGAACATCGGCAAGACCTCCGTAGTCGCGGGCCTGATCGCTGCTCTTCCGGAGTTCCACTGGACCGCGATGAAGATCACCCAGTACGGTCACGGATTCTGTACTGCGGACGGCGCGCCGTGTGACTGCCAGACCGACGACCACACAATCGCCATCTCGACCGAGCGCCCGCAGCCGGGGGCTGATCCTCACAGCCTGACCGACAGCGCGCGTTATCTCGCGGCGGGAGCCGAGCACTCGCTCTGGGTGCGCACCCGGCAGGGCATGCTGGCGTCGGCAATGCCGCGTATCCGCAAAGAGCTTGCCGCCTCAGCCAATGCGATCCTTGAGTCGAACAGCGTCATGCAGTTCATACAGCCCGATCTTTACCTGAGCGTGCTTGATGCGGCTACCGCGGACTTCAAGGACACGGCGCGCCTTTATCTCGACCGCGCCGACGCTCTGGTCGTTGTGCGAAGAAATCTGGAGCCGCATTGGCGGGGCGTGACGAAGAAGCTGATCGAGCATATGCCACGCTTCGAAGTAAGTCCCCCTGCCTACCTTTCACCCGAGCTGATTTTCTTTATCCGTGCGCGTATCGAGTCATCATGCGCCAACTAGAACGCGGCCATGGTCAAGAGTCATGGCTGCGAAATTCCCCAACGCAATACAACTATTGTGGGTGACACAAAGACGCCGGTAGTTGCGCACCGAAAAGGTTCCGGGATTCCCGATCCCAGCGCGCGGTCTTGTTTGGACTCTCTTCGAGCTTCCTATACTCGCTCTGCTATCCGAAGATGAATGTGTTGGAAGAGTTAACGCCCTTCTAGGAGCTACATCAAAGGCGGACTCATAGTGCACGACTGGAGAAGTATGAGCGCAGTGAACCGTAACATCCTATCAATCCGCATCTCGTTGCTTAGCAAGATCGGCCTCACCGTCATTTCAACGATCGCAGCGTACATCCTGATTCCGGTGGCGTTCAACTATGCAGCCGGCGACTTCAACAAGGTGCTGGTCCTGGCCGTTGTCCTTGCCTGGGCATTTTCATTGACGCGGATGTGGGGTGAGGTGATAAGCCTCACTGCACAAGCGCTGCAGAGGATTCCGGTGCCTGCTGGACCTCACTTCGCGACGATCCTTTCAACTCTGCCGGAGATTGAACTGGCCGCTGGCGTTCCTCTAAACTAGGCCATGATGGCACCAGGTGTTGTCAGGCGAGCGAACGCGAGTGCGACTTACTCTAAATGATAGTCGTGTCGCGTGAATGTAGTCGCCTTGGCAGCAGCTGTGATACCGCTCTCTTACCGCTTTTACTCCAGAGCGTCTTATGTTTCTAAGAAGCCTCGCTGAAAAGCGGGGCTTGCGCTTTTTGGCAACAAATACTCGGACTAAGTGAGCGGTTCCTCTGCTACTCTCCTTGTTTTCCCTCCCGCCCTCGCTCGTCTCTTCCGCAGCAGCTTGCCTCCCTTCATCGGGCTAGCTCACGCAGCCCAGTCGCGCGCAGGGTTCTTTCAAGCCAGCTCAACGAATGTTTCGAGCTGCTTAATCTAATCCAGTTGATGGCTGGCGACAGGACATGTGCAGCGAGACAGGTAGCTCTCCACTACAACTTTAGAGTCAGTTTTGTTTCTGTCTTTTTGCCATACCCCTTCTGGGTCAGTTTTCCACTCACGTCCCGCATCGGGCCGGTCTTGTTCCTACGGTTCCACAAACGAGCTAGACGCCGCTATTACGCGAGGCAACGGTTGACCCTGCTCTCCGAGCGGCCGATGATTTGACCAGAAAAGTTTCAGCTGCTGGCAACTTAAGCTGGATCGGTCGGGAGGCCAATATGATGCAGGCAATGCGCGCGAACTTGAAAAGCAATCAAACGAGGTCCACGTCGACCCTAGTCTGCACCTTTGCGTCGAGTGTTCTCATTCCGGCGGCGGTAAGCTACACAACCAACTACACAAACCTTCTACTGGTGCTGACGATCTCAATCGTCTGGGTGGGATCACTCGCCCGTATGTGGATGGACATCACCGGCTCGGTGCATAGCCGCTTGAACGCGAGAGCTGAGTCTGCAAAGGCGCTTTCGGTCGCGGGCTCCCGGCCTCGTACCCGGCTCATCGTGCAGTGCCAACCGACACCTTCAGTCACGAGAAGCGCCGAAGTGCTTGCCGCTTACAGGATGGATGCGCCGGCGTTCATTCCGGGAACGGCTCGGGCGCCAATGAGCCATCCCGCCGGCGCGTAAGGATCTGTACCTTGCCTTCTGCCTTTTCAAGCTGGTCCTTGCACGACGAGGAAAGCTCCATGCCCTGCTCGAAGAGGCGGATCGAGTCTTCAAGCGGCAAGTCGCCGCGCTCGAGTTGGGCAACGATCGTCTCGAGCTGCTTGAGCGATTCTTCAAAGCTGGCCATCGTGGACCTTCCTGCCTTGATTAGCTGACATACTGGTTGCGTTCCGCAAGCACGGCAGCCAGCACATCGGCCGCGGCGCTGTAGCGGCCGAACGGGGCGCTGACCTGCACGCCCTGCACACTCGACCTTGCGGTCGAGAGCATCTCCTGGGCGATCGCAATACCCTCGGCTCGCGCCGCCTCGGGATTGGCAGCCGACTGCATGCGGAGGAGGATCTCGTCGGGAACGGCGACCCGCAGGTCGTTCTTCATAAACTCCGCGTTACGCAGGCTGGTGAGCGGCCAGATGCCGGCGATGACCGGAATCCGGAACTCCTCGACCCGCTTGAGGAAGCTCTCAAGGATGCGAAGGTCAAAGACCGGCTGGGTGATGGCATACTCGGCGCCCGCCTCTACCTTGTAGGCAAACCGGCGAATCTCATTCTCGAGATCCGGCACACCCGGGTTCGCCGCGACTCCTATCGTAAAGCCCGTCGACTCTCCGATCGAGTTGCCGCCGATGTCCAGCCCATGATTAAGACGGCGCACAAGGTTCACGAGCCCGATCGCGTCCACATCAAAGACTGCCGTGGCATCCGGATAGTTGCCGAGCTTTGGCGGATCGCCGGTCAGACAGAGGATGTTCTTGAGGCCGATCGAGGAAGCACCGAGCAGGTCGCTCTGGATCGACAGAATGTTCCGATCGCGGCAGGTGTAGTGCAGGATGGTCTCAAGGCCGGTCTGCTGCTGGATCTGGATGCACAGGCTTTGCGCACTCATGCGGGCTGAAGCACGCGGCGAATCTGGGATGTTGATGGCGTCGACCCCCAGGGTCGAAAGCAGCCGCGCGCCTTCAAGCTCCTTCAACGTGTCGATGCCGCGCGGCGGCACAATCTCGACGAGCGTGAGAAAGGCGTTGTCCTCGAGCAGCCGTCCGATCTTTGAACGTGCGGCGATGGGCGCGGGAACGATGCTGCCCACGATCTCAACCTGGGGCGAGGAGCGTGCGCTGGCGCGCTGGGCTTGCTGCGCGCGCAGCGACGATTTCATGGCGCGGATGTGGTTCGGCGTGGTTCCGCAGCAGCCGCCGATGAACTGCACCCCGGCCTTCAGAAATTTGCGCGCGAAGCCGGCCATGTACTCGGGCGAGCAGAGATAGATGTTGCGTCCGTCGACCGCGCGCGGCATGCCCGCGTTCGGCATCGCCGCCAGCGGCAGATGGGTCGCCGCGGCCATGGCTTCGATCGCGGTGAGCACCGTTGCCGGACCGGTGCTGCAGTTGACCCCGATCGCGTCCGCGCCCCAGGCGGTAAGCCGCGCGGCCGCGTTCTCAGCAGTCGCGCCATCGAGACAGGTGCCATCCTCGTCCACCGTGACCAGGACCATCACCGGCAGCTCGGGAGCAGCCGCGCGCGCAGCGGCGAGCGCCTGTTCGGCCTCGGCCAGCGCCATGACGGTCTCGATCACCAGCAGGTCGACACCCGCTTCCGCTAACGCGGCGATCTGTTCGGCAAAAGCCTCCTGTGCCTCGCCAAGCGATACCTTGCCCAACGGCTCCAGCTTGACCCCGAGCGGTCCGACGGCCCCGGCCACCCACGCCTTACCGGCCTGCTTGTCAGCGAGCTGGGTGACGGCTTCGCGGGCAACGCGAACCCCGGCCGCATTCAAGGCGGCAACCTGGTCGCCCAGTCCAAAGCGCGCCAGGCGAAAGCGGTTCGCGCCGAACGTATTCGTCTCGAGGATCTCCGCGCCGGCCAGCAGGTACTCTTCGTGAATGGAGCGGATCAGGTCCGGCTGCGAATGGTTCAGCTCATCGAAGCAGCGATTGATGAAGACGCCGCGCTCGTAAAGCATGGTGCCCATGGCGCCGTCGGCAAGCACGGTACAGTCGCCGAAGATCGGTTGGAGGCGGTTTGTCACTTGGGCCAACCCTCATCCTAAGCCAGTCCCAGTTGCTTCGCCAATCGAGTGGCTCGTGGTCACCATCAGGAGTCAACCGGCAATCCGACTCCGGGTTGCGTAAAGAGAAGGAGAGCAGGCGTGCATCGCCCTGACCTGCGCCGGACTCGTCCTCTCCAGCCAACCGGGACCGGTTTGGTATACTCGGCTTTGCCGGGGATTGCGTCTGGAATGGCGCGCGGGCCCGCGAAACATGGAGTGCAAGTTTGAAGCGAAGCTATCTGCGTATCTGTACTGTGGTCCTCTCACTCCTGGCGTTTTCTCTCGGCCTTACTGCCTGTGGTAAGAATTTCTACTTCGCGGGTCGCCCTTTCCCGCCGAGCGGCGTCATCAACCGGGTGATGCTGACGATTGACAACCCCAGCCCCATCACTACCGGCGCGCTCCAGTTCGTCGACGCTCTCTACGACATCCGCCACAACTACAAGAACACGATTCCCGTCTTCTCCATCTCCGGCTATAGCGGCAAGCTGCCCACCACCATTGAAAACCTGCCTGCCGAGGAGATTGGCGCGGTCTACAACTCCGGCGACGGAACGCTTGCGCTGGTGAACTACGGTACAGAGGCGGTCTCGACGACGGTGCCTTCACCCGGCGGCTTGTTGTCGAGCATTTTCCTTTCTCACGATCGCCGCTATGTGATTGGCGCCGACCAGGCGCAGCATGTGTTGTCGGTAGTCGACCAGCAGGAGGGTCGAACTTTTGATCTCAACCTGCCCGGCGTTTTCCGCGTTTCCGTGAACCCGGGTGGCACGATCGCGCTCGCCTTTGTACAGAATTCTGATCTCGTCTACAGCATCTCTCACCTGACCTCAGCACAGCAGCAGGCTGCGGCGAATAACCCGAATTTCCTGGGCGCGCAGGATTGCGAACCGCGTAACCTTCCCGAGTACTGCGTGTACCCGGTAGCGGCCGGACCCTCGGGCGGCGCAGTGCTCGGCTTTGATCGTCCGCAGAAGGCGGTCTTTTCGCCGGATGGCTCCGCGGCCTACGTGCTTGACTGCGGGCCGGAGTGCGGAGGGACGACTGCCGGCATTACGGTCATCCCGATCACGACAGCAGGCTTGAACCCTGGAGTGGACGGGCTTGCCGGACTTACCCTCGCCGCCGGCAGCCGGCTCGCCATCCCGGGCGGAGCCACCAACGCTATCTTCAACGGGAACACCATGTACATCGCCGGGCAGCAGGAGCTCCCGGATGGGCTCTTTACCGGCGAACTGTCGATCGTCGACATCAGTACCCTCAGCCTTGCGGGAACCTACGGCATCAGCGATGGCACCCACAACAAGATGCTCTTTGCCGACGACAACACGCTGTGGATCGGTTCGATTACCTGCGAAAGTGGAGAGCGCTACAAGCAGGTGCAGGCGGGCAGCGGCTCGGTCCAGTACGGCTGTATGACCATGTTTAACACCGCAACCAACACGGTGACGACGATCGAGTCCTACAAGGGGGACGGCACCGGGATCGCTGCCGTTACCGGCCTGCACAAGGTGTACACCGCCGAGGGTGGACAGGTGTACATCTACAGCACCGCTAACGGTGCGGCCCTCGACAACTCGAATGTTACCGTGGCCGCGACCGTGATCGACGTCGCCTACATGGACGCTCCGACTGACGACGATAACTCAACCTACTGACGTCCTGACCGCGGATATCCTGGCCATCGCGGCGCACCGCGACGATGTGGAACAGACCTGCGGCGGAACTCTGCTGCGCGCTGCAAGCCAGGGCGCCCGCACTGCCATCCTTGATCTGACTGCGGGCGAAGCCGGGACACGCGGAACCGCAGAGCAGCGGGGCGCAGAGGCCGGCGCGTCTGCGGAACTTCTTGGAGTCTCCGAGCGGCACGTGCTCGATCTCAAGGATGGCGCGATCGAGAACACCTACGAGGCCCGCATCAAGGTAGCACGGGTTGTGCGTCGTCTGCGTCCACGCGTGGTCATTCTCCCGTACTGGACCGGCCGCCACCCGGATCACTACACCTGCTCGACCCTGGGCTACGAGGCCTGCTTTGTGGCCGGGCTGAGCAAGGTCGCGACCGAATGGGAGGGCGTGGAGCAGCAGGCGCACCGGCCCTTCAAACTCGTCTACGCCAGCCTCTACGCCGATGTACGCCCCAGCTTCGTTGTCGATATCAGCCCCTTCATCGAGCAGCGCCATCGCGCGCTGATGGCCTACAGCTCGCAGTATCAGAATCAGCCGGCCGGAGCGGGGCTTTTTGTTCAAGAGGAAGAGATCCGCGAGCGCACCCTTGCCGAGGCACGGCATTACGGACTACTGGCCGGGGTCAAGTACGGAGAGCCTTTCGTGCAGAAGGAGGTCGGGCTGGTAGACGACCTCCTGCAACTCCCGGTGCAATCGATCTAACTCCGCAAACCCTGCACCCGCTCCGTCTGGTAGCTGCCGGCGAATTTACCGGGCTGTCGCATTCCTCAGGTTGAGATACGGTACCCTTAACCCGTGTGTCCGTGAGGGATTGATCGTTTGAGCCAGACCGTATTTGTTCTTGAAGACGACACTGACATCTCGCGCCTCATGCAGCACCATCTTGAGGCGGCCGGCTACACCATCCGGCTCTATGCCACTCCCACCAACCTCGTAGCCGACGCTGAACGACAGGTGCCCGCGCTTTTTCTACTGGATATCATGGTTCCGGGCGGGGACGGGATCGACGTGTGCCGCCGTCTGCGCGCGCATACCGGGCTTGCGGCGGTGCCGATCATCTTCGTGACCGCCAAGGCGGGCGAGAACGATCGCGTACTCGGGCTGGAACTAGGTGCCGACGACTACATCACCAAACCCTTCGCCACGCGGGAGCTGGTGGCGCGTGTCAAGGCGGTGCTGCGTCGCTTCGAGCGGCCCTCGGCACCCTCGGTGATCAGCTTTGAAGAGGTGATCATTGATGCGAGCGCCATGCAGTTAAAGGTGCGCGGCGAGCTCACCACCACCACCGCCACCGAGTTCCGGCTGCTGGACTACCTGGCACGTCACCCAGGACGCGTTTTCAGCCGCGATCATCTGCTCGATGCCGTCTGGGGCGATGCGCGCTTCGTGACCCCGCGGTCAGTGGACGTCTATGTCCGCCGCATCCGCGAGAAGATTGAGGTAGACGCCGAGAACCCACGCTACCTCAAGACCGTACGCGGCGCCGGCTACCGCTTCGAGATCCCCAAGCCTGTTTGACCGGTTCCTGCGGTAGGCTAGCCATGGAGCCACAGATCGATCCATCCCATCCATGACCGGCCGGGTCTTCTCGAAACTGCTGTTCTCGTTCCTGCTGGTGTTGTGCATCGGCACGGCGGTGCTCGATTTTTCCCTGCGCCGCATCGTTGAGCACTCGTTGAATGCGGAAGCGGCGCAATCGCTGCTGAGCAAGGCGCAATTGCTGGCGGTCAAGCTCCACGGGGTGCGCCCCAACCAGCCGGATAGACTGCAGCAGACCGTGAATGAGCAGGCGTTGGTGCTTGATGCGCGCGTCACCCTGCTCGCTCGCAAGGGAGCCGTCCTGGTGGACTCGGGCAGCCATGGCCCGGTCCAGCCAGCCTTGCTCACCGATTCCGAGGTAGCGAGCGCGCTGCTCGGTCCAGCCAGCGCGGTGCGGGATGACGTGCTCTACGTCGCGGTTCCCGCCGATGAAATGATCCTGCGCCTGGGTTATCCGCTTTCCGGATTGCAGCAGACGCTGCATCTCCTGCGTCGCGATCTGCTGATCGCCTCGCTGCTGGCTCTGTGCCTTGCGGCGGCGCTGGCGGCCTTTCTTGCCAACCGGGTGGCGAGGCGCCTCCGGCGCATCGTCGCCTTCGCCAACCGGGTCGCTGCCGGCGACCTGTCCGCACGGGTGGAAGAGGGCGACCTTGACGAGATCTCCGAGGTCGCGCACGCGCTCGACGCGACCGCGGTGCGGCTGGAGCAGAGCTTCCGCGAACTCGAGGGCAGCCGCAGGGAACTGGCGACCCTGCTCGACAGCATGCAGGAAGCCGTGGTCGGGGTCACGCCGTTGCACCAGGTCAGCTGGTCCAACTCCGTTATGCGGCAGCTTTCCCCCGGCGTGGCGCGGGAGGGCCGGCCGCTGGTGGAGTGTGTGCGCGATCCGGAGGTGCTGGCGTGCGTAGACGGCGCGTTGAAGCAGCGCGAGCAGCGGCGCGGTCGCGCCACCTCCTTTGTGGCCGGGCGTATCTATGAGGTCAGCGCCGCGCCCATGCCCGGGGGAGGCGCAGTCGCGGTCTTCCACGACGTCACCGACGTCGAGCGCACCGAGAAGATGCGCCGCGATTTTGTCGCCAACGTATCGCATGAACTGCGCACTCCGCTCACCTCCATCTCCGGCTACGTGGAGACGGTGCTTGAAGAAGATGAACTCTCCGCGGATGCCCGTGAGTTTCTCGGGATCGTGCTCAAGAATGCAAAGCGGATGAACCGTCTGACGGAGGACCTGCTGGCGCTCGCGAGCGTCGAGGCGGGCGACTACCGCGTACGGCCATCGCTGATGCGGGCCTCGGCGCTGGTCGAGGACGCGATTGAGGCGCTGGGCGGCATGGTCCTGGACTCCCCCGTCGTGGTCGAGCCGGGCGAGCTTTCGGACTGCGTGGTTCTGGCAGATGCTGATGCCCTCAACCAGGTCTTCGGCAACCTCATCGAGAACGCGATGAAGTATGGCAAGTCGGGCGGGCGCGTCGTTGTCGGCTCGAAAGAAAAGGGCGCGTTTGTTGAGTTTTCTGTCAAGGACTTCGGTCAGGGTATCGGGTCCGAGCACCTGGGACGCCTCTTCGAACGCTTCTACCGGGTGGACAAGGCACGCTCGCGCGACTCCGGCGGCACCGGGCTTGGACTGGCGATCGCGAAGCATATCGTGCTGGCCCACGGAGGCGGCATCCGGGTCGAGAGTACGTTGGGAGCGGGCGCAACCTTCCTGTTTACCCTGCCTCGCGCGCCGGGTGAATTCACGCCCGTGTAACCTCGACCGGGGAAAATAGGGTGCGATGACATCCAAGGAGAACATGGTGAAGAAGAAAACGATGCTGATGGCGGGACTGCTGGCGGCGCTGGTGACGACGCTCGGCGCAGCACCTTCAGCGCGGGCGCAGAAGATCAACGGAGCCGGAGCGACCTTTCCCGGGCCTATCTACTCGAAATGGTTCTCGGAATTCAGCCAGCAGCATCCGGGAGTCGAGATCAACTACCAGCAGATCGGTTCCGGCGGCGGCATCCGCCAGGTCACCTCGGGTACGGTTGATTTCGGCGCGACCGATGGTCCCATGACCAACGAGCAGATCGCCGCCTCCAAGGTCAAGGTCATCCACATCCCGACCGTTCTAGGCGCTGTGGTTCCCATCTATAACGTGGCGGGCGTGAGCCAGGAGCTCAAGTTCTCCCCCGATGTGCTCGCCGACATTTTCCTGGGCAAGATCTCCAACTGGAACGACGCTCGCATCGCCAAAGATAATCCGGGCGTGAAGCTACCCTCGCAGGAGATCATCGTGACCCACCGGTCCGATGGATCGGGCACGTCATTCATCTTCACCGACTATCTTTCGAAAGTCTCCGGGGAGTGGAAGTCGAGCGTCGGCGCAAACACGGCCGTCTCCTGGCCCAAAGGCCTTGGCGGCAAGGGCAACGAAGGCGTCGCCGGACTGGTTCGCCAGATCCAGGGATCGATCGGCTACGTTGAGCTGATTTATGCCATGCAGAACAAGATCCCCTTCGGCATGGTCAGGAATGCGTCGGGCCAGTGGGTCAAGGCGTCGATCGACGGCGTCACCGCTGCCGCGGCCAGCGTCAAATCGCTGCCGGCCGATTACCGCATCTCGATCACCAACGCTCCCGGAGCGAGCTCGTATCCGATCTCGAGCTTTACCTGGCTGCTGATCCCCACCAACCCCAACGACGCGGCCAAGGAAAAAGTTATCAAGGGCTTTCTGGAGTGGATGCTCGATCACGGCGAAAGTGAAGTAAGCTCGCTCTATTACGCTCCGCTGCCACCGTCGGTTGCTGCCAGGGTAAAGGCAACCGTCGCCCAGTTGAAGTAGTCTACCCGTTGCACCGCGCGCTCTCCCCCCAAGCGCGCGTTAGAAGAGACGTGGATCTGGCCTGAACCGCGACAGCGGTCGCCTTTTTCGCGACAGGATCGTGGATTTACCGCCAGTTTTCAGCGGCCATTCATCTCCTGTTCAAAATCGCCGCTTAGGGTGGGGGATGGTGGAAGTCAAACTACAAACAAAACTACAGGACGCTTCCTTGAGCAGTACGCCGTCTCTACACCCGGGACTTTCCTCATCTGCGAACCGTCCGGCACCCGCCTCCCCTATCCGTAAATTCCTTGCGACTCGCGGCAGCTCAGCTGTAGCCGATCGCAGCTTCCGATGGCTGATGCTCGGCTGCGCGCTCAGCATCTTTGCCATCGTGGCGCTGATCGCCTCCGAGCTTGTCCTGCGATCGCAGCTCACGCTGAAGAAGTTCGGTTTCAGCTTCTTTTTCCATTCCGGATGGGACCCGGTCTCTGGCGACTATGGCGCTTGGCCTTTCATTTACGGGACCCTGGTCTCCTCATTCCTTGCGCTCATCATCGCGGTGCCGCTCTCGGTAGGCCTGGCTGTCTTCCTCACCGAGATGTGCCCGCGCAGACTCCGGTCGCCGCTTGCCTTCCTGACCGAGCTGTTGGCCGCCATCCCCTCAGTCGTGTATGGATTGTGGGCCGTCTTCATCCTGGTTCCCCTTCTGCGCGAGAAGATCAACCCGGTGCTGGGCAGATCGCTCGGCTGGACCGGCTTCTTCACCGGGCCGAACTATGGCGTGAGCATGCTGGCCGCCGGCGTCATCCTGGCGATCATGATCCTGCCCATCATCTCCTCGCTCACCCGCGAGGTGATGTCCGCGGTGCCTCACATGCAGCGCGAAGCGGTGCTGGCGCTCGGGGCCACGCGCTGGGAGATGATCCGCATGGGCGTACTGCGCAATGCGCGCATCGGCATCGTGGGTGCCGTGATCCTCGGTCTGGGCCGGGCGCTGGGCGAGACCATGGCCGTTACCATGGTGATCGGCAACCGTCCGGAGATCGCGAGGTCGCTCTTCGCGCCCGGCTACTCGATGGCATCGGTGATCGCGAACGAGTTCAGCGAAGCCTCGGATGATCTGTATCTCAGCGCGCTGATCGAGATCGGCCTCGCGCTCTTCCTGGTCACGATCGTGGTCAACGCGCTGGCCCGGGTGCTGGTCTGGGCAGTCACCCGCGGGGCGCCGGCCCGGGTAGTCTAGTCGCACGCAGAACAAGAGTAGAGGAAAAGCATGGCTACGCAGGTCTTACCGCGCCACACCGCGAGTGCTCGCAATCGGCATTGGCGTACGGCCACCAATCATCTCGCAACCGTGCTCTCGCTGGTGGCCACGGTACTGGTCGTCGCGCCGCTGGTGGCGATCTTCGGCTATCTGCTCTACAAGGGGGCAAGCTCGCTCAACTGGGCCTTCTTCACTCAGATTCCGAAGCCCGTCGGCGAAGTCGGCGGAGGCATGGCGAACGCCATCCTCGGCTCCGGCCTGTTGCTGGCCGTGGGCAGCCTCATCGGGGTCCCGCTGGGCATCTGCAGCGGCATCTTTCTGGCTGAGTTCGGGGCCCGCTCGAAGCTCGCCAATGCCGTCCGCTTCACCGCGGATGTGCTCAACGGCGTTCCCTCGATCGTGATGGGGATCTCCGTATACGCCTTGATCGTTCTGCCGCAAAAGCACTTTTCCATGTTTTCAGGGGGCGTGGCCCTGGGCATCATGATGGTCCCGACCATCACTCGCACCACCGAAGAGATGCTGCTGATGGTGCCCGGTTCGCTACGGGAGGCGGCGCTTGGGCTCGGACTGCCCAACTGGCGGTCGGTGCTTTCGATCACACTCCGCACCGCCTCGCCCGGCATCATCACCGGTTGCATGCTGGCCTTTGCGCGCGTGGCCGGCGAGACCGCGCCGCTGCTCTTTACCGCGTTCGGCAATAACTTCTGGAGTCACAACCTGAACGAGCCCATCGCGGCCCTGCCGCTTCAGATCTACACCTATGCGATATCCCCCTATGACGACTGGCACCGGCTGGCGTGGGCGGGCGCGCTGGTCCTGATCCTGCTGATCGTGGTGTCGGTTTCCCTGGTGCGCTACGTGGCATCGCGCGGCGTACTGAAAGGACACAGCTAGGTGGGCGTCGGCATCGAAGTTACGAATCTCGACGCGTGGTACGGCGACAATCACACGCTTTTTGATATCAACCTGAAGATCCCGATGAACGAGGCGACCGCCCTCATCGGGCCCTCGGGCTGCGGCAAGTCCACCTTTGTGCGCTGCCTCAACCGCATGCACGAGACCAATCCCGCCGCCAGGGTTACCGGCACGGTGCGTATCGGGACGGTTGACATCTACGAAGACGCATCCCCGGTCGAGGTGCGCCGACGCGTGGGCATGGTCTTCCAGCGGCCGAACCCGTTCCCCACCATGTCCATCTACGACAACGTTGCCTCCGGATTGAAGCTCAACGGCTTCTCCAATCGACGCATACTGGACGAGATCGTCGAGCGCTCGCTCAAGAATGCAGCGCTGTGGGAGGAGGTCAAGGACGACCTAAGAAAGAAGTCCGGAGCCAGCCTTTCGGGCGGGCAGCAGCAGCGTCTGTGCATTGCGCGCGCGCTCGCCGTCGATCCCGAAGTGCTGCTGATGGACGAGCCCGCCTCTGCACTCGATCCGGTCTCAACCGCTAAGATCGAAGACCTGATCTTTGACTTGAAGACGCAGTATACGATCGTGATCGTGACCCACAACATGCAGCAGGCCGCGCGCGTCGCCGAGCGCACCGGTTTTTTTCTCTCAGGCAAGCTCATCGAGTTCGACGTGACTCACAAAATCTTTACCAATCCGTCTGACAAGCGCACCGAGGATTACATCACCGGAAGGTTTGGCTGATGCGCGTCCGCTTTCACCAGAGCCTCGGCGATATGAAGGAGAAGCTGCTGGTCATGGCCGGAATGGCCGAGCAGTCGATCGAGCGCGCCATTGAGGCTTACCGCACGCGCGACCTTTCGCTCTGCGACATGGTCGATCGCAACGAGCGCGAGATCAATCGCTACGAGCGCGAAATCGACCAGATGGCTCTGGACCTGCTCGCGATGGAGCAGCCAATGGCGGTCGACCTGCGATTCATCCTCGCGGTCATCAAGATTAATGCTGACGTCGAGCGGGTGGGAGACGCAGCCGTCAACGTGACCGAGCGCGTCCGCGAACTTCAGGCCTTTCCCGTCGCTGAGCTGCCTGTCGATATTCTGCGCATGTCAGCGATGGCCACGGACATGGTACGGCGCGCGCTGCAGGCTTTTATAGAGGCAGACGCGGAGGCGGCCGAGCGCGTGCTCGCGATGGATGATGCGGTCGACGACCTGAACGATACTGCCTATTACGCCCTTCTGAATGTCATGAAGGACCAGCCTCACCTGACGCTGCAGGCGCTGAACGCGCTGGTGATCGCGCGCAGCCTGGAGCGGGTCGCGGACCACGCCACCAACATTGCCGAGGACGTGATCTTCTGGGTGCGCGGGGCGGATGTACGCCACCACGTCTTGCCCGGCGCTTAATCCGCCCAGGTCTTGAGGCGTTCGAGCTGCGGAAAATACAACCCATACCGAAGCCGAACCGGAGCGCCGGTCCGCAAAGCCACCGCGGCCGCGCCGTATGCTTCAAGCTGCGCCCTGTAAAGCTGCTGCTGCGCTTCCAGGTAATCTTCCACCTCACCCGTGGGCGCCGGGCCGGTTTTATAGTCGATCACCCACAGGTGCGTGTTGCCGCGGGAGCCGGGCTCCGCCCCAGCAAGGAACGTCCGGTCCGCGCGCACGGTTCGCGCGGCGCCATCTCTCCAGAGCGTCCAGGCCGTCTCTGACTGTGCCTCCGGGTGCGGCGCGAGCGTCCAGCGACCGTGCGCATGGTTGGCCGCCTTGAGCGCTAGTGCGGCAGCTTCGCGCGTCAGCCGGTCCAGCTCGGCGCCTGAGAAGGCGGCCTGGCGGAGTACCTGGGACGCCCTCGCTTCCAGTCGCGGAGTGAGGATTGCGGCCGCGACGCCCGGATCAGCAGCAAAGGCCGCAGCCAGAACTTCAAAGAGCGCGTGCACGGCGGTACCCAGCGCTCGTGCGGAGCGGCTGCCCTCAGGGCGACTGAAACCGACACTCGCACCCGAACCTGCGCGCGGGTCGACGACATTTTCAGACCCGGGAGGGGGCGTGTAGCCAGAAGGCAGACGGCGAAGGGTAAGCTTCGGCCCCGCGGCGCTGGCGGCGATGTCAAAGATGCCCTGCTCCGGGAAGGGAAGCAGCAGCGCCGAGGACGGCTGTTGTTGCGCGCGGTACTTCTGCTCAAACAGCTCTTGAAGCGCGGGCCACGCCGCTCCGAGCAGACTGTTCGTGTCCGGTGTGAGGAGCCTCCCGTTACTCGACACCTTTGCCACCCCAAACAGATGAAGCTCCTGGCGCGCCCTGGTGCAGGCGACGTAGATCAACCGTTTGCGCTCTTCCTTTTCGCGCAGCAGGCGCTGCCGCTCGATCCACTTGTATGTGGGGTGCGTGCCTTCGCCGCGGGGTCCGAGCGGCGCCAGCAGCACTTCTTCCTCAAGCGGATTGAAGGGTTGGAAGCGTTCAAGAAGGATCACCAGGGGCTTCTCGTCGGCCTTGGTCCGGCGATCCAGTGCGGGAACCAAAACAACGTCAAACCCCAGGCCCTTCGACTTGTGGATGGTGAGCAGCTCGATGCCGTACTTTGCACTCGCATCCACGTCGGGCTGCGCGCACAGCTTGGCGAGCAAAGCGCGAAAGTCGCCGCCAAGCACCTCCATGCCGTCCGGCGAGACCTTGTCCAGCAGCTCAAAGAAGACACGCGTGTTTTCGAGCGACGATCGATCGAGACAGGCAGGTCCGCCCAGAGCCTGCCAGGTGCGCTCGATCCAGCTCGAGAAGGAGCCTTCGAAACGAGTCGAACGCGCCTGCTTAAAGACCGGCAGCAGTCGGCCGAGCCGTTGCCGGGCATCGTGGCTGAGCAGTCCTCGGTGCGTGTGCAGCAGCTCGGGAATCGGCGTCGATCGATGCGTTTGATCGTCCGAGCCGGTAAGCAGGTGCAGGTCCCGCAGGGTAAGCCCGCACCAAGGTGCACGCAACACGCTCAGCCACGCTACCCGGTCCGCGGGAACAAGCAGCGCGCGCGTGAGCGAAAGCAGATCGAGGATCTCCTGGCGCTCCGTAAGCGACTCGAGTTCGATCGCCCGATAGGGGATGCGAGCCTCGCGCAGCAGAGCGCCGATCCGGGCCAGGTGCGCCCGCGCCCTGACCAGTACCGCGATTTTGTACTCTGGTCCGGCGGAGAGACGCGCCCGTTCAGCGCGATCATAATGCTCGCTCAGGACGGAGAGGACTTCCTTTGCTTCCGAGTTGCGAGCCGAATCGACGCTTTCCTCCTCATCCCGCTCGGGGAAGAAGGCGTGCACATGCACTGCGGGCTCTCCTGGCTTAGTCGCCGTCGAGGGTGCAAAATCGACTCCGACGCCGCCCCTTCCGGACTTTGCGAAGATGCGCCCGAAGTACCGGTTGAGGGGTTTCACCAGCCCGGCGTGGGAACGGAAATTTGCCTTCAGGTGCAGCGGATTGCAGGGGTGCGTGTGGGGCCCGCAGGGAATGCCGTGCTTCTGCACATGGTGGAAGAGCTCGTACTCCGCCTGGCGGAAAAGGTAGATCGACTGCATGGGGTCGCCGACGAGAAACACGGTGCGGCCATCGCCGGGCTGCCAATCGCTGATCAGGAGCGACAGAAAGCCGTGCTGGCGGCGCGAGGTGTCCTGGAACTCGTCGACGAGCAGGTGCAGCTTGCGATCAAGCGCAAGCTGCGTCTGCTCGGCGACGAGTTCGGCAGGCGACCCTGAAGCACCGCCCGTAAGCACCTGCTGGGCGGCCAGGCCGAGCTCGATGAAGTCAACCTGGTCGCGTTCCGCGAAGACCACGCGCAGCTCCGCGGCGGCCCGCCGCAGAATGCGGAAGATGGCCTGCACGGTCCTCCACTGCGACTCTTCATAGCGCGGCGCCGGGAGGGTGCGCAGTTCGCACCAGGCCTCCAGCAGCTTACCCGACTGTGGCGAGTGCTCGAGCTGCGTCAGCAGCGAAATCATTCCCTGCTTGCGCTCTCGCCTGAGGGCCTCCTGGGCCGGCGTGCCTTTCACCGGAAATCCGTCTCTGGCATTGACAGATTTCCGCCAGGCGTCCTTTTCGGTTAACAGGAGCGGCGCCAGGCACTGCCACTGGGCGAGCGAGCCCGCCTGGGCGTCTGGGAGCGCGCGCAGATCGCGCAGCGAATCCAGAGAGCCGTCCTCCTTGTTGGAGCAGGCATAGCGGCCCATCGCGATCAGAGTTTCACTCAGCAGCGGTTCTGCCTTCAACAACGTTTGAAGCCGCAAGAGCGTGCGCTCAATCGCCTGGGTAAACGGCTGCTCCAGCTGTGTGCGTAGAGCATCCCAGTCGATTGCCGACGAGGTACCGAGCGGCATCGCATGCGCCCATTGATCCCGCTTGGCCAGCATGCCGGCAATCAGCTTTTCGACCTCGCCCTGGTTGTTGTCGCGCAGCAGCAGAAGGTGTGCGAGCGCCGACGAGAGCTCCGGGTCCCGGCTGTCACCGAGCCGCCCAAGCGTACGGCGCGCGGCCTGCAGATACATGGAGTGCGCATCGTCCACCGGGTCCAGTCGCCCGCCGAGCCGCGCCAGCAGCGGCTGCGCATGGGCGAAGCGCATGGCAACAGCATCGATGGTCTGGATGTCGAGGCGATGCGGCTGGTCGAGCAGACGCCATCCGCGGGCATGAGCATGGGTCAGAGCGGCACGCGCCAGGACCAGCACAGGCGGGTCGTCCGGGGATGCCGCAGGCCTTCCTGCCGCTTCGGTCAGGCACCTGAGTACGCGTTCCCGCATCTCGGCGGTTGCCGCGCGGGTGAAGGTGATAGCCAGGATTTCTTCAGGCTCCTCAACCTTCGCCAGCAGCGCCAGGAAGCGGGCCGTGAGCAGCTCGGTTTTGCCGGCGCCTGCCGGCGCCTGCACGATCCACGATCGGCTGGTGTCGAGCGCCTGTTCGCGTGCGGCCTGGTCCGGAGGTTGAGCAGGAGGTTCGAAAGGGGATCGAGAGCTGGGCCGCATTCAGTCTTCGTCGTCCTCGTCGAGCGCCTTCAACTCCTGTGCTTCATGCACTCGACAGAGGCCCTGCAATCCACAATACTTGCAGGTCTCCGCCTTGCGCTTGGGGTTGACGATGGCTTCTCCACGCAGGAAGCTGCCGGCCAGCCCGGCCAGCGCATCGGACCACTCCTGCCGCTCGAGAGTCGTCAGGGGCGTAACACTCTTGCTGTCGCGGACAACCGCTTCCGGCCGGTCGACCCGCGCAATCAGCCCCGCATCCCCCACGCGCAGCTGGGCAAAGGCCACGCCCGCAACATCCGTGACTCTGCCGTGGGTGGCATAGAGCGGAAGCTGCGGCTCCTCCGGCCGCTCGCCGCTCCACTTTGCCGCCGAGACCTTACCGGTCTTGTAGTCGACCAGCAGGCGGGTTCCGTCTTCAAGCTGGTCGACGCGGTCGATGCGCAGGTTGAACCGCAGTCCATGAACCTCAACATCCTTGAGCTCGCGTTCGATGTCGATGACCGTGAAAGGCTCGCGGGCGGATTCGCACTCAAGCCACTCGAGCAGCAGGCGCAGCAGGCGCGCCTTCTCAACGGCGATATACGCGGCGCCCCAGGGATCGGAACTCGCGGAAGGGCCGAGTTCACGCGCAAATACTTCCGCGCACACCTGATCGATGTGACCTTCGACGATGGTTGTTAAGGACTGGTCGGCTATGGCCTTGCGCAGGTCCTCAAGCGTATGCAGGCGTGAGGGGTCGGCGGCCGGACTCCAGAGCCTCTCCAGCACCTTGTGCAGCAGATTGCCGCGCTCGATCGGATCAAGCCCCAGAACCTCCTCGCGATCGTCCAAAAGCTGCAGCCGCTTTCGGGCAAAAGACTGGAAGGCGCAGGCCGCCTGGCGCTTGAGGATCTCGGCTCCCCCGGCCGGCAGCTCTTGAGGCCAGTCGATCAGTCCCGAATCATCCTCAACCTGCTCGAGCCTCTGCTCCGGGCTCGCTGCCGGGGAGCGCACCACTGCTGTGCCCGCATTCGTGTGTACAGCCTCGGGAAGCACGGCGGCAATCAACGGCGAGGGCCGCAGAGCGATGCCCTTGTCTTCGCGAGCGTAGCTGATCGTGACCTCGGGCGCGCTGGCCACGACCCGTTCTGTAACCTGCCGTCCGAGGGTCCAGTCCGCTTCGGGCTTGGCGTGCGGCATGCCGTGGGCGCGCTGGAGCCACATGGGTAACAGCGGGTGCGGCCGGCCGGTGGCGGGCCACGCTCCTTCGTCGACGCCGAGGAACCAAAGCGCATCGAAGCGGAGCCCGGAAGCCTCAAACGCGCCCATGATCTGGATCGGCGCGTCCTTCGACTCGAGCGTGAAAAGCGTGGCGCGCGCGTGCATGGTCAGAGTTTCTAAAAACTCGTGCCAGCGCACGCGGCCTGCGTCGAAGGCGAGAAGCGCCAGCTCGTCCAGCAGGCCCCCGAAGCGCTGCTGTGCCTGGAACTGATGGGAGCCGGCCTCGCGGTACCCGGGCCAGAGCGAGGCGCCGAGCGCAGCCTGCGCCAGGTCGGCCCACGCGGCAAAGGTGCGCTCCGAGGTGGCAAACTGGTTTACGCGCGCACGGGTCTGGAGAGCCTGGAGGCCGTTGCGCACGGACGCGGGGATCTGCCGCGCGTTCGCGACTTTGTCCAGCTCGACTCCGGGAACCAGTGCGCGCTCGAAGGCCGCGATGCGGCCGAGCGCGTCCGCGTCAGCGGCCGTGGGTGCGGCGAAGCCGGACCCTAGCAGCCATTGCGCCTCGGTACGATCGAGCGGCCGGGCGGTCCACTGGAGCAGCAACAGGGCAGCCTGCACTACCGGAGCCTGTGCGAGCGGCGTGCCCAGCGAAAACTCCCACAGCGGTGATCCATCGCGCGGAGTTCCTCGCGGAGTGAGAACGCGGGTGAGGGCGCGGTCGATGTCAGCCCGTACCCGGCCGAGCGCAGGCACGAGGATCGCGAGGCGTCTTCCCGTCCCACGGCGAAGCTCCTCCCGCGCCCACTCGGCGCACGCGTTCAGCTCCTCCCGCGGGTGCGCAGCCTCCACCACGCGAGGCGTCCCCGACTCGAACCGCGGGGCCGCCCGGATCGTCATCCCGCGCGAGGCGCAGGCGTCCAGCAGCGCCTGCTGAGCAGGCGTCACCCGGTCGAAGCCGGTGAGCAGGACTTCGCTCGGCTGCTCCAGCAGACCGCTGCGCACTGCCGACGCGAGCTGTTCCTCGCGGCGACTGGCGCTGAGCCAGCGGTTGCGTTTGCAGAGCTGGTCGAAGCGGTCTGCCCACTCCCTGAAGCGGCCTGCGTCTTCGTGGCTGGTCCATCCCGCGCGGCGCTCGGAGTGCGCACTGTACGCGCCCAGCAGGCGGTAGGCATCGGCGGCGAGCTCGGCCAGCCGCTCCGGCGCCACCACTTGCCCTGCAAGCTGCTGCACGCGCAGCCACAGTGCGTGCTCCTGGATCGAGGTCAGCACCAGAGGCGTCTCACCGGAAAGCTCATGCTGTTCCCACAGGCTGCTGACCCAACCGGCCCAATCATGGATCGCGGGGCTCGCCCAGGCGGTGAGGCCGCGCTGCCGCTGCGCCTGCGAGTGGTCGCGGCGCAGGGCGCGGGCCGCGCGAGCGGTCGAGGTCAGCACCAGGGCGCCGTCCTCAAGAGCCGCAGCCAGTTCCTGGTGCAGTGGCGTTCCTCGAGATGGTTCAGTAGGAGGGACAGCCACGATTCCAAGTGTAAACTTGGCCTGTGCGCGTCGACCGGTCTCTCCTGCTTTGCCTCGCCTGTTTCGCAGCTGTCGGCAGCGGGGTAGGCTGCAGCCGGGTTGTTCCTGATGCCCCGCTGAACGCAGGCTCGGCCGACGGACTCAAGCGTTACCCCATCCGGGGCAAGGTCATGGGGGTCAATCTCACAGCGAACGAGGTTGAGCTCGATGCTGCGGCTATCCCGGGCTATATGGATGCGATGACCATGCCTTACCGGATCAAGTCGCCGCAGGTGCTGGGGGAACTGCATCAGGGCGACACCATCGCCGCCACCCTGGTCGTGGGGCCGACCGTGCCCAACCAGCCGGGCGACTACCTCGACCAGATCGTCGTCACCTCCGAGGCGAAGCTCAACTACAAGCCCGACGCAGTTTATGCGCCGGTCACTGTCGGCGCGAACGTGCCGGACTTCAAGTTTCGCAACCAGAGCGAGCGCACCATCGGCCTCGCCGGGTTTCAAGGAAAAGTCCTTCTGGTCACCTTCGTCTACACCCGCTGCCCTCTGGCGGACTACTGCCCTCGCATGAGCCGCAACTTCGCCGCTGTCGATAAGCTGCTGGCCGCCGACAGCACGCTCTACGGAAGGACTCACCTGCTCACGATCAGCTTCGACCCGGCCTACGACACGCCGGCCGTGCTGCGCTCCTACGGGGGCGCCTACACCGGCAGGTACACGCAGGAGACCTTCGCGCACTGGGACTTCGCCGCGCCGCCTGCTGCCGAGCTGCCTGGAGTGTTGCGCTTCTTTGATCTGGGCGCGACCGCCGAAAAGGACAAGACCATCACACACTCACTTTCTACAGTAGTCATCTCTCCCGCCGGCAAGGTTTTCAAGTGGTATCCGACCAATGACTGGACCCCGGAACAGGTCGTCGGCGACGTGAAGGCAGCGCTCGGAGCCAGGGCATGATCGCCATCCTGATGGGAGTCACCGGCTCGGGGAAAACGACAGTTGCGAACGCGCTGGTCGCCCAGACCGGCTGGCAGTTTGCCGAGGGAGACGACTACCACTCGGAGGCCAACAAGGCCAAGATGGCCTCGGGGACCCCGCTGACGGACGAGGACCGCGAACCCTGGCTGCGCACCCTGCACGCGGTGCTGGTGGGCTGGCAGCGGGCGGGCGAGTGCGGGGTGATGACCTGCTCAGCGCTCAGGCAGAGCTACCGCGACCTGCTCGATGAGGGCATGCCCTCAGGTGCAGTCTCGTTTGTGCTGCTTGAAGTTCCGCTTGAGGTTTTGCAGGATCGGCTGGCGAATCGGCACCACGAGTTCATGAATCCCTCGCTGCTTGAAAGCCAGCTGCAGACACTTGAGGACCCGAAAGACGCGATCCGGGTCAACGCCAACCAGGAACCTGCACTGGTTGCCGAAGAGATCCTCGCGAAGATGCGGGCATAGGCTCCCTCTTCTATGCTGCGCTCAAGCGGCTGTTCTATGCTTGTAGAAACAAGAGAGACAGGGACGAATGGCAAGGGTAACGATTTTCTTGGGAATTGTACTGATCCTGCTGGGTGTATTGACCTACATGGCGACCGGCAGTAAGGCGCCGACTTCACTCATCCCGACCGGCTTCGGCGTTCTGCTCGTACTGTTCGGCTTCCTCGGCCGCACCACGGATCTCAAGAAGCGCGCTCTCTGGATGCATATCGCGGTCACAGTCGGGCTGCTTGGCTTTCTCGCGACTATCGCGCGCGGGCCGGTCAGCTTCATTAGGATGGAGCAGGGCGTTCAGTACCCGCGGCCCATTGCGGTTGAAGAGACAACGGCGATGTGCGTGCTCCTGTTCGTCTATGTCGTGCTATGCGTGCGGTCGTTCATCGCCGCTCGGCGCGCCCGATCTACCGGGGTAACGGTCTAGCGTGGCCGTTCGCCCGGCATCGATGCAGTTGAGCGCCGAGCGCGGCAGCAGGGGCGCGGGGCGGGCCGCGGGCGCAGGCGAAACGCCGAAGAAAAAGGTCGAGTTCAAAAAGGCGCTGCC
>CAXUND010000025.1:0-36894 GCA_964252445.1 uncultured Acidobacteriaceae bacterium
CGGGGGGGGCGGCGGCGGCGGGGCCGGCGCCCCGAGCATGGTCGCCATCATCGACTTGGGCAGCGCTTCCGGATTGAGCAGCGGGTACAGGATAAGAGCAGCGAGAATCGAAAAGTTAAAGATCACGCCGACTATGGTGTAGTACTTGCTCTTTGTCTTGATCCTGCCGCCCGATTCCATCAATGCATCTTCAAACATGGCCAAACCTCGGGGAGAAACTCTGGTGGTACGTGTAGACACCACTGTGGGTGTATTTTGTTCCCGCTGTCTGCGCCAGCTGCTCTCAGGACGCGCGAGAGGCGCTTTTTCGGGTGCGATGGGTATACCACACGGGGAACACGGGTGAGAAATGGAAGGAGGCGGGAAGCGTCCCACATCTCAGAAGCGAGATGTGGGGCACCCAGTTATGTCGTGGAAGAGCGGAAAGCAGATCCTTCGCTTCGCTCAGGATGACACCGGATCGGAAAAGGATCGTCGGCGAGGATGTGGAATCAGGCTTTGGCGCGGCGGGCGACCGGGAGGGCTACCGCTTTACCTTTGGCGGCTCGCGACTCCTGCCATGCGACCAGCATAGGCGCGGCGACCGCGATTGAGGAGTAGGTGCCGATAAGGATGCCAATGACCAGAGCGAAGGAGAAGCCGTGGAGGACTTCGCCTCCAAAGATGTAGAGCGAGAGAACGGTAAGGAAGGTAAGGCCGGAGGTGAGAACGGTTCGGGAAAGCGTTTGGTTGATCGACCGGTTGACGACTTCCGCGAGCGATTCGCGACGGGACAGGCGGAGATTTTCGCGAATGCGGTCGAAGACGACAATGGTGTCGTTCATCGAGTAGCCGACGAGGGTGAGGATGGCGGCGATGACGGTGAGCGAGATCTCCTGATTCGACAGCGAGAAGGCGCCGATGGTGATCAGCGTGTCATGGAAGACGGCGACGACGGCGGCGACTCCGTAGATGAGCTCAAAGCGGAACCATAGGTAGACGAGCATGCCGGCGAGCGAGTAGAGGGTCGCGAGCAGGGCCTGCTTCTTGAGCTGCGCGCCCACCTGGGGGCCGACGATTTCGACATTGCGCACGGTAAAACCGGAGAGGTAGGCGCCCTGCTGGAGCGCTGTCACGACGGGCGCGTCGGCGACAGAGGACAGGTTCGCGATGGAGTCGACGAGACCGCCGTGGCTGGTGTCGCGGTAGGCGAGGATGGCCTCGGCCTGGGCGAGGTACTTCTGGCCTGCGGCGTCATTCACGGCACCGGTGTTGAGGTGTTCGGGGTCCTGCTGCTCGAGGAAGGCTGTCAGAGTGCCGCGGCCGGCGTTGTCGAGGTCGAGCTTACCCGGAGAGGTGGTGTGGGCGTAGTGAGTCTCGAGTGCCTGCACGATGGCGGCCCGGCCCTGGTCGAGCGCGGCTTCGCTGGTGGCGCTCTGGGGCAGGGTGATGATGACCTCGTGATTTGCGGGAGGACCGTAGGTCTGGATCCGGGCGTCGTGCAGACCGGCGCGGTCGGCGGCGGAGCGGATCTGGTCGACGTTGGGCTGCTGGTCGAAGCGGATGCGCACGACCGTGCCGCCGCGGAAGTCGACGTCGAGCGGGAGGTGGTGCCAGAAAAGCAGCGAGAAGAGGCCGGAAACGCTGAAGATGAGCGAGAAGCTGAGGAAGTACCACTTCTTGCCGAGCCAGTCGATCTTTACCTCATGAAACAGTTCCACGGAGTGTGCCGCCTGTGTTGGAGTCGTTTGGAAAAGCAGATCCTTCGCTGGGCTCAGGATGACCGCTAGGAGTGGTTCAGAGTTCTTCTTCGACCTTGCGGACGACCTTCATGAAGTAGTGTTCGGCGATAAAAGAGGCCGCGGCAAGCGCCATGCCGCCGGCGAAGACGAGGATGCCGTTGCGGAACTCGGCGGGTGCGGGCGCGGGTGTCGGGTTCTGGGTTTCTGTCATATAGAGATGGCCTCGCCGCGGGGTTTGCGGCTTACGTTGGCGTCGAAGATCGTCCGCGAGACAAAGACGGCGGTGAAGAGGTTCGCGAGCAGGCCAAAGGTGAGAGTGACGGCAAAACCGCGTACGGGGCCGGTGCCGAAGATGAAGAGAATCGCTGCGGAGACGATGGTGGTGACGTGGGTGTCGATGATGGTGGTCCAGGCGTGCGCAAAGCCCTGGTCGACCGAGGCGGCGGGGGACTTGCCGGCGCGAATCTCTTCGCGAATGCGCTCGAAGATGAGGACGTTGGAGTCAACGCCCATGCCGATGGTGAGGATGACGCCGGCGATGCCGGGGAGGGTCAAGGTGGAGCCGGTAAAGCCCATAAAGCCGAGCAGGATGAGCAGGTTCAGCAGCAGGGCCAGATCGGCGTTGATGCCCGCGCCGCGATAGTAGAAGAGCATGAAGGCCATGACGGCGAGCATGCCGACGACCGAGGCGAGCACCCCCTGGCGGATCGAGTCAGCGCCGAGCGAGGGGCCGACCGAGCTCTCCTGCAGGTAGTGGATTGAGGCTGGGAGGGCACCGGTGCGCAGAAGCATCGAGAGGTCCTTCGCCTGCTGCTGGCCCATGGAGCCGCCGGAAATGGTGCCCTGGTCGCGTATCTGGTCGCGGATGGTAGCGACTTCGCGAATCTGGTTGTCGAGGACGACAGCGAGGCCTTTGCCCTTGTTGGCGGAGGTGAAGTCAGCAAAGTGGTTGCCGGCGGCGGTGGTCAGGTAGAAGGTGACCTGCGGCTCGGAGGTGTTCTGGTTGACGCCGGCCTGGGCGTCGCGGATGTCGGTGCCTGCGACCTCAGCGGTCTTTTTGAGGGCGTAGATCTGGTCGCCTGATTGGGCGCTGGAGGCGCCGGGCGCGGAGTGGAGCAGGACCGTGTCAAAGGGGAGAGTGCCGCCGAGGGATTGGAGGGCCGCGCCTTCGTCGTTGAAGGGGCCTCCGGTGACTTCATGGATTTCGAGTCGCGCAGTGGACTGGATGACGTCCTTGACACGGGAGGGGTCGTCGACGCCGGGGAGTTCGACGAGGATCTGCGAAGACCCGACGTTGTACTCCTGGATGACGGGCTCGGAGACGCCGAGGGTGTCGACGCGGGTGCGGATGACGTCAATCGCCTGGTCGAGGGTGCGCGTCTTGAGCGCCGCGATAGCGCTGGGCTTCATGGTCAGGGTGAGCCCGTTCAGGCCGTTCGACTTGATGTCATAGTCATTGCCGTAGCGGTTCGAGAGCAGAGTGCGGGCATCGTTCTGCTTGTCGGCAGAGATGCCGTTGACGTTGATGGTCGCCGACTGGCCGTCGGGGCGGAGCGCGGTGGCGCCGGTGATCGAGTTTGAGGCAAGGTCAGATTGGAGGTGGATCATGTCGGCGTCGGTGGCGCTCGCAACCGCCTCATCGACCATGACCTGGAGGATGAGGTGGGTGCCTCCGCGGAGGTCGAGGCCGAGGTGGATGCGGCTGAGCAGAGACGCCTTGAGCGCGGCGGGGGTGACACCTTGGGGGACACCGACGATGCCGAAGACGAAGACCCCCAGGACGGCAACGATGAGGATGAGCTTGCGGGCAGGAGTCAGGTTCATGGCGGGTGCTACTTCTTGTCCTCTTCGTTGGTGGTGACTGAAGCGATGGCGGACTTCACCACTTCGAGCTTGATGTTATCGGGCGCGACGCGGATATGGAGGACGTCGTCGCGCAGAGCAAGGACGGTTCCGCGGATGCCGCCGGTGGTGGTGACCCGGTCGCCCGGCTTGAGGCCTGCGAGCATCTCCTGCCAGACCTGCTGCTTTTTCTGGTTGGGGCGCATGAGCAGGAAGTAGAAGACCACCGGGATCAGGATGATGGGCAGGATCGATGAGAGGCCGGGCGGCAGGGTTGGCAGGTCCAGAAGAAGTATCAAAGCGCGTTCCTTTGGGGCGAGTTCGTTGGCGGCCGGCTCGTAGCTGATCTTGAGAGTGTGCCGGCTTCGGAGAGGTTCGCCAGCGCCCTTGGGGTTGGCGTGCGAGGCCCAAGGCCCCAGCTATTTAGGATCAGGGATGGGCGGGGTGGTGTCAAGGAGAGATGCTGTAAACGCTTGGACCCATATGCCCGGATTAACGCAGACGTGCTTTATTGAATTTCTTTTCTCGCGACTGCGTTGAAGGCAGCAAGTAGTAGCAGCGAACCACCTTCATACGTTCCGCAGGCCAGCAGGGAAGAAAACATACATAAAGGTGAAGATTTGGACTTCCTTAGAAGACGGTCCTGCCATGTACTTGTCGAAGCGCTGGGATTCGTGAGCGAGGAAAGCCGTCCGGCCGAGCCGACGCCATTTTTCGTGACCCTTATGCACGCTCAGACCGAAGAGTGCACCCAATACGAGAGTCACTGTAAGTCTTACGACCTTGCTTCTCATTGCCTCTTCCCTTATCAGAGTCAGAACGCGACTTTATGAAAAGACTAAACAGCAGATCCTTCGCTTTGCTCAGGATGACACCTGAAGGTCAACCGCAAGTCTTACTACAGCAAATCGAGGTTACGGCAGATCGAGCGTCTGCTTGAGTGCAGTTTCAATTGCAGCTAGATCAGAGCGCGTGAGCCTGCCTAAATGCCTTCCCAGGCGCCCCTTGCTGATAGCGCGCACTTGCTCGCAGGTTGCGACGGAATCGAGTGTCAAGCCTGCTGTTCCAGCCGTAAAGCGAACATGGCTGGGGTAGGTTCTGGTCTTGTTAGCCGCATCTGTGAAAGGGATCGCGATGACGACCGGACTGCTGCGATTGATGGCATCGCGAATGATGATCAGGACCGGCCGAGTCCCGCCCTGCTCTGAGTCTCTGGAAGGATTGAGGTTGGCCTCGAAGACGTCACCCCTTTGAACAAACGGCGGGTTCACCGTGCCTCGCTGAGACGAAGTGCCTCCCAGTCGCTCGCGGCAAACTCCTCTGAGAGGGCAATTGCCTCCGCCTGGTATGCGGGATCGTCTGCCATGAGCGCGAACGCAGCATCGACCTCACGCCGCTCCTGGAGCTTGACGTATGCCTGAATGGCGGTAACGAAAAAGTCATTCACGCTGAGAGAGCTTGACTCGTTGGCCTTGGCAGCCTCGACAAAGTGCTTTGCTTCCTGATACAGGCGCTCGGGGAGACGGATGGTGGTCGCGCGGATGGAACGAGCAATAGGCTGAGTTGACATGTGATATCACTCCTGACTCAGGAATGATATCAGGAACGATGCGCCGCATGGTTCAAGGTGGAGGCGGCGCACTTAATTGGTCTCGCACCTTCTGCATCGTGTCGAGGTAAAAAGCCAGGTTGTGGAGGGTGTTGAGGGTGGCGGAGAGGGGTTCGCCTGCGGAGAAGAGGTGGCGCAGGTAGGCGCGCGAGTAGCGGCGGCAGACCAGGCAGGTGCAATTGGGGTCGAGCGGGCCTTCGTCTTCGGCGTACTGGCGGTTCTTGATGTTGATCCGGCCTTCGGAGGTGAAGAGCAGGCCGTGGCGGCCGGCGCGGGTGGGCAGCACGCAGTCCATCATGTCGACGCCCATATTGGCGTACTCGATGATCTCGTCGGGGTAGCCGACGCCCATGACGTAGCGGGGCTTATCCGCCGGCAGGTAGGGGAGGGTGGCGGCGATGACCTCGCGGGTGCGCTCGCGGGGCTCGCCGACGGAGAGGCCGCCGATGGCGTAGCCGGGGAATTCGAGCTCGACCAGGCGCTCGGCGGACTCACGGCGGAGGTCGAGGTACATGCCCCCCTGAACGATGCCGAAGAGGCTGGGAGTGGCTGCCAGATCAACCGGCGGCGCGGGGTGGTGCGCGTTGGCAGGAGCCGCCCAGGGTGTTTCGTGCCGGTGGGCGTCGAAGTGAGCCTTCGAACGGGCGGCCCAGCGGAGGGTGAGGTCGAGCGAGGCGCGGGCGCGGGCATGGTCGGCGGGGTACTCGGTGCACTCGTCGAAGGCCATGGCGATGTCGGAGCCGAGGGCGAGCTGGACCTCCATGGAGTGCTCGGGGGAGAAGAAGTGCCTGGAGCCATCGAGATGGGAGCGGAACTCGACGCCTTCGTCGGAGATTTTACGGATCGAGGAGAGGGAGAAGACCTGAAATCCGCCGGAGTCGGTGAGGATGGGCCGTGTCCAGCCCATGAAACGGTGGAGGCCGCCCATGCGGCGGACGGGTTCGTGACCGGGCCGCAGGTAGAGGTGGTAGGTGTTGCCCAGGATGATCTGTGCGCCCGCGCCGGATTCTCCTACCGTTTCGAGCAGATGCTGGGGCAGCGCCTTAACCGAGGCCAGTGTGCCGACCGGCATGAAGACGGGGGTCTGAACCTGCCCGTGGGGCAGGGTCATGGTTGCCCGACGAGCGCCCGAGGGGCTGGTGCGGTGGACTTCAAGAGCGAGAGACACTGCATCCGAGTGTATCGTCCGATTTCGCTAAAGTAGGCTGAGGTAAGGGACTTCCGAAGAGAGGAAGCATGGCAAAGCTCTCCGGACACTTTCAGCAAGATTTGAGGGGGCGTTTGTGGTTTCCTAATCGGGGTACGTATCCGTCAGCTATTTGCGGCGCGCAGTGGCTGCCGGTGACCCAGGCGATGCCGCGGATGCTGGAGGAGCTGCGTCTTCATCCCGAGCTGGGTCGGCTGCATGGCGAAAATCCCGCTGACCGGACGCGGAGCAATGATTCTGCAGTATTGGCGGTCGTTGAAGCATCTGCAGGAGTATGCGAGTATGCCACGCGAAGCACCTGCCAGCCTGGGCTGCCTTTAACCGGAGCGTCGGGGAGGATGGCGAGTGACATCTGGTATGAGACCTACGAAGTGGCGGCTGGGCATATGCGACGGTGTATGCAAACATGCCGCGGTGGGGTTTGGCGGGGGCGGTGAGCACGTGCCGGCGATCGCCGGACGAGCTCGGCACGCGAGCCACTGGGCGTTTCGCAAGAAGGTGAGGAGATATGAGGGTCTCAAAAGTGGGCAGCAGGCTTTTGTTGGCGTTGAGCCTGGCGCTGGCGGGAATGATGGGGGCAGCAGATACGCCGGATGCGAACTGGCTGAAGGATTTGCAGGGCTATCGGGCGTTTCGCGAGGCACACATCTCGGGTCCGGAGGGATGGCTGGCGACCGTAGGGCTGGACTGGCTGACGCCGGGCACTAACACGTTTGGCACGGCGGCTGGGAACAAGATCAAGCTCGCGGGCGGCGCGGGAGCCGCGCACCTGGGAGTGCTGGTGGTCGAGGGGAACCAGGTTCAATTACAGCCGCCTTCGGGCGGATTTACGGCGTTGCTCAAGGAGGACGGCGGTACACCGAAGGCCGGGGTGCTGAGGACAGATGAGAAACCAACCAAGCTAACGGCTGGTCCGCTGGCGATGATCGTGATCAAACGCGGCGAACGCTTTGCTCTGCGAGTGCGGGACTCGTCTGCGCCGGCGCGTCTGAGCTTCAAGGGACTGAACTGGTACGCGCCTGATCCGCGCTACCGCATCGAGGCGAAGTGGGTGCCGTACAAGCCTGCACATACGCTGATGATCCCGACCGAGCTAGGCATTCCGAACAAGATGATTTCTCCAGGGGTGGCAGAGTTCAGGGTGGACGGTAAGGCGTACCGGCTGGAGCCGGTGCTGGAGACTCCTGGCTCGAAGCAGCTTTTCTTTATTCTGCGGGATAGAACGAGCAGCCGGGAGAGTTATGGTGCAGGGCGCTTTTTGTATACAGATTTCCCGGACCATGGCCTGGATCAGCCGGGCAAGCTGATCCTCGACTTCAATCGGCTGGAGAACCCGGCCTGTGCGTTTACTGCGTATGCGACGTGCCCGCTGCCTCCCAGGCAGAATCGGCTGGAAGTTTCCCTGCCGGTGGGAGAGAAGAAGTATCACGACTAGCCTCGAAGGCAGCGCTACTCGCGAAGAGCAAGCCTTGGATTCGAAGGCGAGTTGAGGACCGATCTTGGCTTTTGGCCAGCTCCGACTTTTCCGATTACTTCGGCCAGATAGCGGGCTGTGCCGTCGAGCATGATGTCGGTAAAGCCCGCAATGTGCGGGGTGACGATGATTTGGGGCAAGTTCAGGAGCGGGTTTGATGGGGTGAGCGGCTCCTCGCGGACAACATCCAAGCCTGCGGCAGCAATATGGTGGTCCTTGACGGCGGCGAGCAGTGCGGATTCATCGACCAGAGTCCCGCGAGCGATGTTGATGAGGATGGCGCCTTTCTTCATCGCGCGGAGAATCGCCTCATTGATCAGGTTTTCATTTTCCTTACTGGCGCGAACGCAGATCACGACGTAGTCCGCCTGGGCTACTGCCTGCGGCAGCTGATCGGCAGGCAAGGCGGTGACATCGCCAGGTGTGTGCTCTGGATGCTCATCCGTAGCCACGATGCGCATTTCAAAGGGGCGCAGGCGTTCAATGATCCGCTCGCCGATGTCTCCGAGCCCGACGATGCAGACGGTCTTGCCAGACAGGGCCGGCAGAACCATAGGTGGGTGGATGGAAGGTTCGCGGTTCCCTTGAAGGTAGGCTCCGAGACGCCGGGAGGCGGCCAAGATCAGCAGTACAGCGAATTCAGCAACGGAGGTGGCATTTCCGGTCACGTCCGAGGGTGCATAGGAGACCCACACTCCGAGTTCACTCGCTGTGTCGACGTCGACTGCTTCGTAGCCGGTGCTAGCTGTTTGAACAAAGCCAAGCTTCGGTTGATTGGTAAGCTGCTCAGGCCCAACGGGTCCGAGCGCGATCAGTAGATCAAGATCGTGGGACGGAGCCGGCTCGCTAGTAGTCCAGGAAAGAAACTCGTGCTGAGGAAGCCTGGTTTCGAGCTGGCGAAGAAGCTCCGCCGTGAATTCGTTCTCGGGGTGCAGGAATGCGATCTTCATGACTGGTTGAGATGCGCAGATGATTTCGCGGCCAGCTTGCATTGAAGCGCCGCCAAACAGAGCAGGGGTGGCGCCCCCACAGGTTCTAGCTTAGCCAGTCAGGAGTTCGCGCTTGATTGCAAGATTAGAGCTTGGTGCTTCAGGCTGGAGCCTGCTTACAGATCTAAGGGGAGGGTAGACGCTTGGTCATCTCGTAGGTGTACTGGATGCGATGGACGACAGTGATGGTAGAGAGTACGGCGAGGATCCAGAGCGCCGGCGCCATGACTCCCCAGCGCTCGCAGAGGGCGCCAATAATGACCAGAACGATGCGTTCTGGGCGCTCCATAAAGCCAACCTTGCATTTGCCGATCAGAGCTTCAGCGCGGGCGCGGGTGTAGCTGACCAGCAACGAGGTGACCATGACGAAGGCAACCAGCACGACGTAAAAGAAGCGGTTCCCGCGGGCGTAGTAGACGAGCAGGCCGAAGAAGAGGGCGACGTCGGAGTAGCGGTCGATGACGGAGTCGAAGAAGGCGCCAAAGAGGGTGACCTGGTTGGTCTGGCGGGCGACGCGGCCGTCGACCATGTCGAAGATGCCGGCGCCGATGATGACCAGGCCAGCGAGGAAAAACATAAGGACGAAATTGTGCTCATTCGCGTAGCCGAAGAGGATAGCGGCGACGCTATTGATGACCAGACCCACGAAGGTCAGGACGTTGGGGGAGATGCGGGTGAGAGCGAGACCGTTGACGATCGCCTGCAGGAGGACACCGCAGGCGCGACCGAAAGATCCGGTCCAAGTAGCCGGACGCTCGCCTGCACTGTCAGCAGCCATGGTATGTGGGTCGGACTCGGTGGTGGCGGGCGTCATAGGGTTTCTAGAGTGTTGGAGTCAGTTTAGTGCCTCGGGCCGGTAAGACGATGCGCTCGGCCAGAGTGATCCCTATCTTTGTGCAACGTCAATGCTGCGTTTTAGTTGCGCCTAGCTGACGGCATCGTGGATGGTTGAGAAGCGCAGAACTTCAAGCTCGCGTTTGCCATTGGGCGTGGTGACCAGAGCCATATCCCCGACCTGTTTGCCGACCAGGGACCGGCCAATCGGGGACGTTGTGGAGATAAGGCCTTTGTTTACGTCGGATTCCTCGCTGGTGACCAAACGATATTCGATCTTTTCATCCTTGGTGGAGTCGTAGACGAGGACGGTGGAACCAAAGCCGATCTTGTCATGCGGGATGTTAGCGAAGTTGACCAGAGCAAGCTCGCCCATGCGTTTCTTCATCTGGCCCAGACGGGCGTTGACGAACTCCTGGCGCTGCTTTGCCATGTGGTACTCGGCGTTCTCGCTGAGGTCACCGAGGGCCGCGGCCTTTTTGATCTCCTGCGGGAGTTCGTGTGCGAGTTCGTGCTCGAGCTGCTTGATCTCGTCCAGCAGCTTTTTCTTGATGTGCTCCGGCATGGAGGCGATTTGTTCACTCATGAGGGAATCCGTGACGACTACAGGCAGATGGGTGGTCTCGGCGCAAGGTCTGATTATACGCAACGCAGCGGACACTGTGGACGTTGGGAGGGATGCTCTTCAGGGTCTGCCTAGGACGGCTCGCCGGCCTGAATGCGGTCGAGATAGCTCTGAAGGATGAGGACGGCAGCAACCTGATCGACAACGGAGCGATGGCTGGGTCCGGGGCGGCCGGAGGCGTGGAGATGGCGATGGGCTTCGGTGGTCGAAAGGCGCTCATCCCAGAGGTGAACCTGCAGGCGAGTCTCATCGCGAAGGATTTGAGCGAAAGCCTGGGCTTTGGCAGCCTGCGGGCTGAGGTCTCCGGACATGTACAGGGGGTTGCCGACGACGATGGCGCTGCAAGTGTAGCGCCGGACGAGTCGCTGGATGGTATGGAGATCATTCCGCCGACTGGAGCGAACGAGGGTCATGACGGGCTGGGCAGTGAGACAGAGCTCGTCCGAGACAGCGACCCCGATGCGGCGATCACCGACGTCGAGCCCCATCAGCCTGCGAGGTGCAACGGGTGTCTGAGTGTGATCGTTCGCAGTCATAGGTGGATGGTACTTGGTTGAGGGGCGCGAACTACAATCGGCGAGAGGGGATGATGACGGGTCGTTTGCTGGGTTTGGCGCTGCTGGCCGCTGCTGCATGGCTGGCGTATGCCTTTGCGTTGCCGGTTGGACCGCGTGGCGAATTATTCGTCGAAATCGCACCAGGAACATCGTCTCGGCAGATAGCGGAGCAGCTTGTGCGAAGCGGCATTGTGCGGAGTGCACTCGCTTTTGACGCCCTCCGGGTTGTTCGGGGAGGAAGCTTAAAGGCCGGAGAGTACCGGTTTGATCGTCCGGCAAGGGTCGGTGAGGTGTATGACCGAATGGCGCGGGGCGATGTGTACACGATCGCGCTGACCATCCCTGAGGGAGCGAACCTGTTCGATGTCGCACAACGAGTCGAGGCGGCAAAGCTGGGCAGCCGGGATAGTTTTTTGGCCGAAGAGCACCGCTCGGTAGGATTGGTGCGCGGCCTTGATCCAGCAGCCCCCAGCGTCGAGGGCTACCTATTTCCAGTTACTTACAGGTTTGGGCGAGCTGTTACTGCGCACCAAATTCTGGTCACTATGGTCACACGCTTTCGCCAAGAGGCCGCCACTTTAGGCTTGCAGGCGGACGCATCAGGGGGGATGCACCGGATAGTAACCATGGCGTCCCTGGTGGAACGTGAGACGCCCATCGGTGCAGAGCGGCCGCTGGTGGCGAGCGTCTTCGAAAATCGGCTGAAGCGGGGGATGCCGCTGGAAACAGACCCGAGCGTGATCTACGCGGCGCTGATTGAGGGGCGCTACCGGGGTACGATCTACCGCTCGGATCTAGCAGCGGACTCCGATTACAACACCTACCGCCACGTGGGACTGCCGCCTGGGCCCATTTGCAACCCAGGAGAAGCATCGCTGAGGGCAGCGATGGAGCCGGCGCGCACCGACTTCCTGTATTTCGTCGCGGCAGGGGCGGACCCTCAGGGGCATTCCCAGTTTGCGGCTACGCTGGCAGAGCACGAGAAGAACGTGCAGGCGTACAGGAGAGACCTTGCGTCGAAGCGCTAGACGGGGTGGTGTGAGCGGCGGCACCCTCTATACTTGGGCCTTGGATTCTTTCTGCAAACGTTTGCTGGTCGCGGCCAGCGGTGCGCTTACCCTCATTCTCGGCGGATGTGTCTCCCGAACGCACCTGGTGCAGCAGCCACGGATTGTCGGCGTGGTGCGTGATGCGACCGCAGACCAGCTGGTGAAGGCAGTCAACGAGCTCTATGAGGCGACCCAGTCGCTAAGCGCGACCGTTGACTTTCAGGCCTCCGTGGGTGGAGTGCGCAAGGGCAAAGTCACCGACTACACCTCGTTCAGCGGATACATCCTGCTGAGCAAGCCGGAGCGGCTGCGAGTTCTAGGCCTGGTGCCGGTGCTGCACACGCGAGCTTTCGATCTGGCGAGCGATGGTGAGAGCTTCAAGCTGCTAATCCCGCGGCAGAACAAGGCCATTATGGGCACGACGGCGGTGACAAAGATGTCGGACAATCCGCTTGAGAACCTGCGACCGAATGTTTTCTCCGATTCTTTGCTGATCCCGGCGATTGGTCCTGCGGATCTGGTGACACTGACGACCTCGGTGACTACCACGCAGGACGCGAAGGCGCATCAGCTGCTCGCCAGGCCGGAATACGAGCTGACCGTGGTTCGACGAAGAGAAAACAGCCAGCAGCTGATTACGGAGCGAGTCATCCACTTCAGCAGGGTGGACTTAAGGCCCGTGGAGGAAGACATCTACGACAGTAAGGGCGAAATCCAGACCCAGGCAATTTATGGACCGTACCAGACCTACGGAGACCGGAGTTATCCGGGCAGCATCACTATTCGTCGTCCGCTAGAGGAGTACCAGATCGTGGTGACGGTGCAGAAGATGATCGTGAACCAGAAGCTGGCGGATGACCAGTTTGAGCTGAAGATCCCGGACGGGACAACGATCCAGGAGCTCAAGTGAGGTCAGGAGGATAGCTGGTAGCGGTTGATGCCGGCCCGCTCGCGATGAGCCGCCATGGCGTTGAAGATGTCGAGTGCAAGAGCCAAGGCATCCCTCGCCTGCTCACCAGTAACTGCTGGCGCCGTTCGATTGCGGACGCTATTGAGGAAGGACTCGATTTCGCGCCGTAGTGGCTCGCCGGGAACAATCGTGGGTTTGCTCAGTGTAAGGCCGGGAGGCAGCCGGCTATCCGCCTGCAGGGCGGCAAAGTTCTCAGCATCTGCCGGGAAAATAGGAACAGCGGGATCTACCGCGATGACGAGCAGATCCTGCCTCGCATAGTCGACCGAGATGTACTGGTGAGGCTGGAAGAGGCGCAGCTTCCGAACTCGCTCGGTGGAGACCCGACTGGCGGTGAAGTTGGCCACGCATCCGGACTCGAACTCAACGCGCACACTCGCGATGTCAGCCGTGGCAGAGACGATGGGGAGTCCGACGGCGTGGAGTTCACGAACCGGCGAGTTAACCATTGAGAGAACGATGTCAAGGTCATGGATCATCAGGTCGAGGACGACGTCCACATCCAGAGACCTGGGAGCGAAGAGGCTGAGGCGATGCGCCTCAAAAAACATCGGATTACGAACGCGCTCCTGCATGGCTTTGACTGCGGGGTTGAACCGCTCCAGATGCCCGACCTGAAGAATCCTTCCATGCCGATGAGCGAGTTCGATGAGGGTGTCGGCTTCAGGGAGACTGGCAGCGATGGGTTTTTCAACCAGGACATCGATACCGGCCTGCAGGAGTGTCGAGGCAATGGAGGTGTGAGCCGAGGTAGGGACACAAACCGAGGCAGCGTGGATGGCCGGTCGGGCTGAGGAGAGGTACTCTCCAAGGGAAGAAAAGATGGGTGTTCCAGGGGCGGTGGCGGCGACCAGAGGGGCTACCTGTTCCGGGTTGCTGTCGATGACTGCGGCGACAGCAATGGGAGCGCCCTGGCTTTGCAGTTCCCGGTAGACGCGGAGATGGTTCTTTCCGAAGGCTCCTACGCCGCAGACCACAACGTTCGAGAGGGGTTCGGAGTGCAAGGGATGCCTTATCGACCACCAGCCTTGGGGGTCGTCTCTGCGGTCTTCGGCTCCGACCCTTGAACCACGCCGAGGCAGCGTGTGTACAGTTCGAGAAGTTGGGAGACCTGATCTTCCGGCTTTGGCAAAGGGGCGGCGGTGAAGCCGGTTGAAGCGGCGGCGGGCCGGAGTACGCCGGTAGTGGACGCCACGAATTTGAGCAGATCGAGCGCTATGTCCTGGTCGCGACGGCTTCCGAGAGTGGTTGAATCCTGCTCCATGGATGGAACCTCCGAAGGCGATGCTACCAAAATTTTAGCGAGGCGTAGGGCTAGCGCTGGCCGATGTAGGCGCAGACTCGACCGATGATGAGGTCGCTGGGCGAGATCTGCGGCTCGACTTCGACCAGCCGAATAGGAGACTCAAGTCGATGAGGACGCAGCACAAGCCTGTTTGCGTCGAAGGTCACATAGCGAAGCATCATCGATTTCTCCACTTTAACGGCAAAGATGTCCATCACTCCGGGCTGATGTGGTGAAAGCGAAGTGTGATGTCGGTCGAGGACGAGGATCATGTTCGGAAGCAGAACTGGGTGCATGGATTCAGCTTGTGCCGGGGTGACGCCGATCGCGACGAAGCGTTGCCACTTGCGACCCCGAGCCGATTGCCGCGGGCGTATACCGCTCAGAGTTATTGCCGGAAGGCGGATGAGTTCTGTAGCGGAAGCGAGGGGCACGGTGGGATCATTCATCGCGCTCGCTTGCGAGATGAGTGGGATGGCATCCTGCAGCGGGGGCGTGCTGACGGAAGTGGATTCAGCCGCTGTGGACAGGTCTTCGACGCTGAGGCTTTGCGCCGCTAAGACGCGGTCGAGCGCGGGCAAACTCAGGCGACGTTTGCTGCGCAAAAAGTTCGAGATGTGCGATTGCTGCAGCCCTGTCTGCCTCGCGAGCAACGCGGCAGTGAGCACCTCGCGATCGATTCGGCGGAGAACTTCCAGTCGCAATCGCTCATGCAGCTGAGAAAAGTTCATTCGGTTGAACTTGCCAACGAGCTATACACCCTCTGCGCGGCAGTTAGCCTAGAGAAAAGTGTGCCCTAGCGATTGTCTCGGAAACGCAGAAGACATGGCACTTAGGGGTTCTCCGCGTAACGAGCGGTTCCCGAAAGGGAATTGACCTAGCAACTATGCGGGCGTAGGTTCGGAATACTTTCCAAGGAATGAAACGAACCTCATCCACCCTTCTGCACAGATGCAGGATGGTGGTGATTGCCGTCTAACGCAGATCACATGCCTATGTGCAATTGATCTGACGATGAGTCGTCTTTTCGCAACGGCGTTCTTGACGATAGGTGTGCGCCGCACACGCCGAGAGCAAGCTTTTCGGCGCTAGCAGGTACTGGAGGTCACATGACGTACTTGAGCTTGACACTAAAGGTGTGTGAAGGTTGTGGCTCTTTGTGGTTGCGTGCACACGCGGGCCTTGAAGTGTACTGCGGAGTCTGCACACGACGGCTGAAAGACTTCCCGGATCCGAAAACGCGACGACGCCTAGGTCGGCCACGCAAGGACCACAGAGAAGTGCGGACGGCTGCCCAGAGTGGTGCGCGATGAGTGCTGCGATTGCGCTACCTGTCGCCCACCTGTCTCGACCGCCCCAGAGACACATCAACAAAGCAACAGTGCCGATCAGCAGCGTCGCATTTTATCGGCGCTACACTGAGTTACTTCTGCGGCGTTACATGCAGGTCTCGATGAGGATGGGGCGGGTACCTTCGGTGCTTGGTAACTGCATGTTCCGCGGTAAAGTGTCCAGCTACAGGGTGACCAGCTTTGAGGATGCGGTGATCTTTGTCTACGACGTGGAGCGATGCTTGCGCGAGCTCAACACCGAGGAAAGCGAGCTAATCGCGCGGGTCGCGCTGCAGGAGTATACGCAGGCGGAGGCTGCGGATCTTACAAACCAGAGCCTTCGCACAGTGGTGCGCAAGTACGGCGAGGCGGTTGATAGATTAACCAGGATCTTCCTATCCAAGAACCTGCTTGAAGTGGGTCCGCTATATGGAGGTGCCATACCGCAACGACTGTCTCTTACTTAGTAACTTTGGTTTAATCCGCAGGTGCACATACAACTGGCTCTTCTATTTAACCTAAAGATGTGACTAAGTACATGCGCGCACTGAGGTGCAACTTAGTTGATGACCTGGTTTGTGTTTCGCTGCATTTAGTGTGATGCGTTCTTGCTAGCTTAACTATAGGTGGACGAATCACTGGGAGCCTACGGGCTCCCAGTGCTCTTTAAGGTGATTGATTGAAGAGTGACACAAAACCAAGCAGGCAGCGAACTCGGGCACGGCCTTCGGTGTCACGTAGTCGGCCTGGAATGGGAGAAAGCAATTCGTCACCTGGTCGGTCCGGTCGGTGCACTGCAACCACCTACGAGCAGCTACGAAGAGAAGCAGACGAACAGATGTTGCACGCGGCGCAGGCAATCATGCGCGCAAATGTTGAGAAAGCGCTAGCCGGCAGCCTGGCGCATACAAAGTGGCTGTTCAGCATTGTTCATAAAGACGTGTCCGATAAAGACCGGAAGCAAGCGAAAGGCGGCAGCAGTCTCGCCCGGCAATTACTAGCCGATCTTGGTGCAACAACTAACGAACACTAGCGAACTGCGGGTGGTCGATCGGCGTTTGCGTGATGGATAGGTTGATTCGAGGAGCTAATGAGAGACAGAGCGTTCGGATTTTTAAAGCGTACAGCTGGATTGCTGTTTCTTACGTTGACGGCGATCGCGTGCGGGCAGGTAAGCACGACCACTGTGCAGGGCACCGTCTACCGGGCTGACGGCACCTTGGCAAGTGGCACCGTCATTATCAGCTGGCCGGCTTTCTCGACCTCGCAGAACATGGCGGTCGCAGCAGGAACAACGACAGCTCTGATCGGCAGTGACGGCGTGCTCTCGATCTCTCTAGCCCCGAACCTTGGGGCCACGCCGGCAGGCACTTACTACACTGCGGTGTATCACCTTAACGATGGCAGCGTAAGCACTGAATATTGGCTGGTTCCCCAGGCAAGCACAGCAGCCTTGAGCGCGGTTCAGGCGCAGCTAGAGCCTGCGACTGTGGCGATGCAGAATGTGAGCAAGAGCTACGTCGATTCGCTGTTTGCGTCTATCTCGGCGGCCCCCGCGAATACTTACCTGCCACTCGCCGGCGGCACTCTGATCGGACCTTTGCAACTGGGCGGTGATCCGAACGCGGCCAACCAAGCCGCCACCAAGCACTACGTCGATGCGCAGGTGGGGACGGCCTTACCACTTACGGGCGGGAGCGTCTCGGGAACGCTTGCGGCGACGAATACTGTGACGAAGCTGCCGCGTGTCGACGTTCGACATCCCGACTTCGCCGGGGGGGCTGATCCTACAGGCGTGGCGGATTCAACGGCGGCTTTCCAGGCGGCGATCGCCTTTGCGCTGGCGAATGTCACACCGAACGATGCAGACCCTCCGACGGTCTATGTTCCTCACGGTCACTACAAGATAAGCGGCACGTTGGTTTTGCAGAACGGGATTCGACTGCAGGGCGATAGCCGGGCTGGAGCGGTACTGCAGCAGACCAATCCTACGGCTAATCTGATCACCGTCTATCCCACGATGAACTGCGGAACGTATGTGTGCTACGGCGGAGTGGAGAACCTCACACTCGAGGGATCGGGCAAGCTGACTTCAGGAGCGCTGCTGGAGATGAACGGCGGTTACATGATCTTCCGTGATGTTCACTTCTACAATCACGGGGGCCGCGGCTTGCAGCTGAATGGCCAGGCGGAACGCATTGCCAGCTACAATCTTTCTTTTTATGAGGTCCGCTGGCCCATTATTCTGGGCGGGGACAACAACGAGGATTACTTCTACAACACGCACGTATTCGGTTACGGCGAGACAAACGACCAAACGACCGGGGCCGCCTTTATTGGAAACTACTGCTATTCGGTAAATTGTATAAATGGTGTTTTCAACGCGGCCGGTACCACGCAGAGTCCCACGACTCTATACCCTGATCCCCATGGCGCAGTCTATGTAGAGCGGGCGGATAACGTCAGCTTTATTGGCGGCTCTATCAAGGGTTCGGAGATGCTGTCCGGAGTAAAGGTGTGGAACGGCGCTCTCGTCAAGTTCGAGAACATTTATCACGAGGACGAGTACATCGGCGGCATTCCGCGACTGAATCGTGCCTACATCCTGGGCGGCAAGGGAGAGCAGACGTACTTCACTGGAACGCTGAGCGGAAGCGGGCTCTCGGTTGCCGTGCATGACTGGTCCTGGATGCCCCAGTATTTTGGCTCACCTGCTGACGCAATTGCCAATAATGCAAACCTGTACTACTACGTGATCATGCCTCAGGATTACAACCCCGCGAGCACGGCTGCGTCAGTCTATGTTCCGGGAATCAGTCAGAATCAATACGAGATTGTCGGAATCAGCGGCTTTGCCTCGGACGGCAACCTGTACATTGAATCTCGGAACTTTGCGGGCAGCACGGCACCTGCCGGCACGCAGTGGCCGGCAGGGTCAGTAGTCGAGCAGTACGGCAATGGGTTCGCCGGTGCGGTCGAGCTCGACGACGTTCATATCAACCAGGTGCAGGGACCTACTGCGGCGAATGGCTGGTCCTTCCACTGCGATCAGACCAATGTTTACACATGCGGCGAGATCGAGGTCGGATACATGCCGGATGTACAAAGCCCGACAACTAACCCGGCAACCAACGCGGTTGGATTCTACACAGCTCTTGGCGATGCCCATGATCCTATACCGTTTGCTGTAGTGTCTCTCCGGCTGAGAAACCTTGAGATGTTCAATAACGGATCAAACCCCTACGTAGGCCAGATTGCGACGCACAGGTATACGAACATCCAGATCCAAGGCGGCTCCTTGCTTGGATCGATAGAGAGTACGAATGCAGTCGTGCAGACCGCGTCGGGTAAGCAGCTGAGCATTGGCCAGGCAACCGGAGGCAGCTGGGTAACGGCGCCTCTGTACAAAACGGGAACGATCGCGGGAGCGACGGTGTCTCTGCCGGACATTGGGGAGTACTGGGATGCGCAGAGTGGGTTCTTCTCCAAAAAGGCGCAGGTTTTTGGGCCCTACCAGCAGTTCGGCACCTTTATGAATGGAGAGCAATTTCAGAATCAGTATTGCCTCTTTGACACTCCTGCTGTCGACGGTCAGCATGTGACGAATCGCTTTTGTACCGGTGGTGGACCGAGCAATATCTCGAACAACTCGCCTGGCAGCGGCGGCGGCATCGAGTACGACTCGTGGAACGGTTCGAGCTGGAGCAGTCTATTCAAAGTCTTTGGCCAGAACGGCACGGGTACGTTAAGCACGTCCGTGCCCGCTACTTTCGGGAGTTCTCTCGCGACCACCGGGGCGGCGACGATAGGCGGCGTGCTAACGGCAACGAGTGGCGCCAAAGTAGGTGGGGCGTTGACGGCGAGCATGATGAACGGTGCGATCACCGTAGATGGGAGTACGTACACCTCGCTCAATCAGGCCTGGAGTGCGGCGGTGGCGGCGGCTACGAGCACCGGTAAAGACCAGACGATCTGGCTCGGTCCGGGTTCCTATGCTGTGTCGGCTACCATGTCCGAACCGACAAATGGGGCTTGCGTAAGCGTTTTGGGATCTGCCGGAACCACGATGGGTGCGAACGTCAGCAGCACGGCAACGACACTCACTGTAGCCACAAGCCTGGCAGGAGATGTGTTCTTCCTTGGGAACGCTGTTCTTACAGAGGGTTGTGTGTTCAAGGACCTGAACATCCTCGCGAACGGGAAGGCGACTCACGGCTTTGAGCTCCAATGGCACCGGGGCCTGCTGATTGAAAACGTGAACGTCAACGATACGACGGCCGAAGGGATCCTTCTGGGCGAGACCAGCGGAGCACATCAAGCAGGGTCGATGCTGCGGAACGTGACAGTGAGTTATAGCTCAAGCACATTTACTCCTGCTAGCCGGCCGCTCTACGGAGTCCATTTGCAAAAGACCGCCGTTGACAGCTACATGCACAGCATCATCGTGCGGAACGCCCAAGTGGCTGCAGTTTTCAACGAGGGCACGGGAAACATCGGTTACGGAGTACATGGGTTTGGATTTCCGTACACTTGTGCGGCCGCGCCGTGCAGCAACACAGCGAGCACAGCGACCGCGGCGAATGCCTCATATGCTTCCAATTACGTGGTGTACGACACCGGCGGCGCGGGAAGTGTGTGGACGGACACGTATGCGGACAGCCCAGCGATTGCTGCATTCTATCTCGGCGCAAACGGAATCGAGGTACATGGCGGACATGTACAGTGGCCGGACTATACCAGCTTTCCGGCGGCTAACCTGGCGTACGTGGCAAGCACGGTAACCAATAACATGATGGTGGCTGATGTGGATTGCCTGGGCATGTCATCGACGGTGAACTGGATCACCTATGGACCCGCGACCGGCGCGGGCCTACCGCCTACTTTCTCGAGCGTGCATCATCTTACCGGATGCGGGAACTACTATCAGGCGCTGGAGCCAGCGACGACAACGGGATACTCCAGCGGCGGGGCGAACATCAACGATCCCACAGGCGCTATACCTCGCGTCTGGGCTTCTCCGCTGGCTCCTGCGGCAAACTACGCGGCTTACTCAGCCCAGATGTACAACGGCTACCAAGGAGATGTATTCAACGCTCATATCTCGGGTCAGGCTCCGTTTTTCAACATTACGGCTCAGGGTACGATCCGATCGCAGGGCGGACTAGCGTTGTCGACCGTAATCAACACGTCCGCGGCGCTTGCATTAAGTGTCGCAAATAAGAATGTGTTAGCAAATGCTTCAAGCGGAGCGCAGGTGTTGACTCTTCCCAGCTGCTTTACTCCGCTGGCGGACAAGAGTTCACCGACCGGTCTTGAGTTTTCCATCATAAAGACAGATACAACGGCAAACACGGTTACGCTGCAGACGGTTAGTTCGCAAGCCATCAATTATCAGGGTGCGGTGGGGCAGACGCTGGTACTGGGCAGCGCCGGCAAACGAACGTTGGTGTGCGGACCGGATTCAAGCTGGTATGCATTTTGATGAGTCTGGACGAGGAGTTCCGTGATTGTGACCTAGAGACGTTACTGGGCCTGGGACAGATCCTGGACGGTCGACCTGCCAAGCTTGACGGCGAGACTGTCTGCATGTTTCTTTCGCGGTCGCTACTGAAGGTCAGGAGTCGGAGCGGAGCGATACTTCCGCTGGTGCCCAACCAGGCCCAGCGGGAGTTTGAACGTAGGCGCGGGCAAAAGAATGTAGTGCTCAAAGCCAGGCAGATGGGCATCAGCACCTGGGCAGCGGGGCGATTCTTTCTAAAGACGATTACTCAGCCCGGCACCCTGAGTGTGCAGGTTGCACAGACGCACGCGGCGGCGGAAGCGATCTTTAGAATGGTGCACCGGTTCCTGGAGTTGATGCCGGAGGACCTGAGGCGTGGTGCGCTGCGCACCTCACGGGTGACGAAGCGTCAGATCGCGTTTGCAGCTCTGGATAGTGAGTTTCGGGTGGAGAGTGCCGAGGACCCAAACGCCGGGCGGGGTTTGACCATCACAAATCTGCACTGTTCGGAGGTAGCGCGCTGGCAGAGCGATGCCGAAGAGGTGCTGCTGGGCCTGAAGGCTGCAATGCCGCCTACGGGTGAGCTAATCCTGGAGTCTACGCCGAACGGAGCGGAAGGCTGTTTCTGGAAGGAGTGGACGGAGGCCGAAGCCAGGGGTACGGTGCAGCATTTCTTCCCGTGGTGGTGGGAGAGCGCTTACAAGGGTCGGGCTGTTGCCGCGGCAACGTTGACCGCAGCTGAACGAAGCTTGATGGAAGCGAACGGACTGAGTCTCGAGCAGATTGGCTTTCGTCGCAGCCTGGGGCAAGACACGCGATTGAAGGCCAAGCAGGAGTACGCTGAAGACCCGGAGAGTTGCTTTCTATCCAGTGGAAGCTGTGTTTTCGACGTTCGCGCCATCGACGAGAGGCTGGCCAGCACCAGACAGGCGGTGGAGCGGAGAATGAATGGCGGCCTGCTGGTCTGGTATCTGGCGCAGGCGCAACGAAGGTACGTGGTGGCGGTTGACCCGGCGGGCGGAGGAGATGAGGGCGATTACTCGGCGGCGCAGGCGATTGATCTCGAAACAGGATTGCAGTGCGCCGAGCTTCGGGCGCATTTGCCGGTGCTGGAACTTGCGCGTGTTGTGACGGCTTTAGCACGCGAGTATAACGGTGCTTGGCTGGTGGTCGAGCGTAACAACCACGGTTCCGGCGTACTTGCTCATTTGAGAAGCACTTGTAAGGCGGAACGCATTTACAGCGAAGGTGGTCAGGACGGGTGGTTGACCTCCTCAACAACGCGTCCGGAGATGATTGCGGGATTGGGTGCGATCCTAGTGGAGAGGCCGGAGCTTTTTCAAAGCGAGCGGCTGCTTCGTGAATGCCGCAGCTTTGTGCGCTTGAGGAACGGAAAGATGGGGGCGCGGTCCGGCGCACATGATGACTGCTTGATGGCGATGTCTATAGCGCTTGCGGCTCGACCGGAATTGCTGTTGGCAAGGTAGGTGGAGACAAGCTTGGCAGTAATCGCACTACAGCAGATACGCAAAATGCGCGGCGGAGCGCAGAGTCATCTGATGTTGGGATCGGATGGACAAGCGTACGTGGTCAAGTTTCAGAATAATCCTCAGCATGTTCGGGTGCTCGCAAACGAGCTGATGGCGACCAAGTTGGGAGCGGCTCTGGGCCTGACGGTTCCGATCTGTGACGTGGTGGAGGTGTCGGAATGGCTGGTGGAGAACACGAAGGAACTCAGCCTGGAGGTGGGTGAGGACCGCGTTGAGCCCTGCCGGCCTGGATTGCAGTTTGGGTCCCGCATGGTAGGAGGCCTAATGCCGGGGCAGACGGTGGACTATCTGCCGGAAGAACGATTGGCAGAGGTGAAAAACCTGCACGAATTTGTTGGGGCTTTAGTGCTCGACAAGTGGACATGTAATTCGAACGGCAGACAGGCCGTGTTCTATAAGAGGCCACGTGAAAAGAAGTACAGCGCGACATTTATCGATCAAGGATATTGCTTTCACGCGGGAGAGTGGACCTTTGTGGATGCACCGCTACGAGGTGTGTACGGGAAGAACCTGGTTTACCACTCGATTACAGGGTGGGAAAGCTTTGAGCCGTGGTTGAGCCGGCTCATCTCTCTCGATCCTCAAACCGTGTGGGAAATTGCAGAAGGAGTGCCACCGGAATGGTATGGTGGGCAGATAAGCACCCTGGAGCAACTGGTTGAGAGACTGCTGGACCGGAAGCACAAGGTGCGCGAGTTAATCGATTCTTTCCGGGAGTCCTCGAGAGTGCCTTTTCCGAATTGGATGCGGAGTAGGGAAGATATAAGAAGGGGACTGTTTTTTGACCCGGAGGTAGACGATACAACAACGAAGAGCAAGAGGATCATGTAGAAGTGATCGAACGACGACAGTGCGAGTTCTTCCTGGTCCGGTATGTGCCGGATACCTTGAAGAACGAGTTTGTGAACATCGGTGTGGTGCTGCGGGAGGCGGATGGCTCGAGCAAGCCGTTAGTTCGGTTCACTCGCGACTGGGGTCGAGTACGCTGTCTGGACCCGGACGCAGATACAGCGATGCTGGAGTCGCTAGAGGAGGAGCTTCGTTCAAGGATTCTGCAGGAGAGGGCTGAGGAGGCGGCCGGCTTACGACCCATGCTGCAGATGATCGAAGACTCCTTTTCAAATACGTTGCAGATCACAGATTCGAAGGGATGCCTTGCTGAGTCAATGATCGCGGAGCTGGAGAACCTGATGCGGGTTTACGTGGATCCACGCAGGAGGCTTGCCAAGGCGAGACGTAGTGGGAGACTTAACATACAGGCCTCGATGCGAACGCAGTTTGAGCGGGCGCGTGTCTGGAGCCTGATGAACAAGCGGATAGCAGCTTCGACATATACGCGTCCCGGTGATCCACTCCAGATTGATTGCGGATACAGACCCAACGGAGTGATCAGGATGTTTCACGCGGTGTCGCTTGAGAACGACAGCGAGCTGGCGAAGGTACTGGCATTTAGCGCCCCTGAGCTACGCGAAGGGGTGGCGCGGGTAGAACGAGCGGCGTTGGAGCTGACCGCAGTAATCGAACCGTTAGCTCAGATACGCGCAGACGAAAACGACGAAGAGGTTGAGGTGCAGTACCGGTTTGCGATCGAAACCATGGAGCGACAGGCTATCCGGGTGATGACGACAACGGACCTGCCCCGGATGGCGGAGACTGCAAAGCGGGAGCTACGGCTTGAGTAGACACATGTAAACGGTAGTGAGTTCCAACACTAAGCGACGGCATGGCCAATAGGCCATGCCGTTTCTGTTTGCGCCCTGAGGGTGCGGTAATCGGAGGCGGCACATTGAAGATGAAGGATACGTTGCAAAAACTCTGGGCGGGATCAGGCACAAAGAGCGAGCCAGAGCCTCAGGAGCCGCAAGCCAAGAGAAAGACGGCCCCTCTACCCTCAATTCTTCAACCTTATTCCGGAACATCGCGCGCGGTTCCAAAGCTTACACCTGCAAATTTGCGCCGTTTCGCGGAGACACCGGTTCCGAGACGGGCGATCAATGTGATTAAAGATAAGGTCGCGAGTCTCGACTGGCAGGTACGGCTGAAGCGGCACTGTTCAGCTACGGATGTACCCGACGCCACCGCGCGCAGCCTGGCCCTGCGGCGGTCACTTGAGGAGCCAAACGCCACGGATTCGTTTCGGACACTGATCGAGCAGGTGCTTGAGGACGTGCTTGTGGGAGGGTACGGGGCGATCGAGATGGAGCTGACAGGCGACTCTCAGCAGCCATTTCAGCTTTGGCCGGTAGACGGGGCCACCATACAGATCAATCCGAAATGGGACGGTCGTCCAGAGTCGGCGCGCTTTGCGCAGACGACGGGACTAGCCGGTACCGGCCAGATCCTGTTAGCAGATGAAGAACTGATGTACCTGCGTATGAATCCCCGGACCTACACGCCCTTTGGTCTCGGGCCGCTAGAAGTGGCATTTGAGACCGTGAACACGTTCCTGGGAGCACATCGGTTTGCGGGAAAATTAGCGAGCAACGCTGTAGCGGAATACGCGCTGTGGCTCAATGAGACTACTCCGGCACAACATGATCGCTTGATCCGCTGGTGGCAAGACGAGATCGAGGGGACCGGCCGTGTGCCGATCTTGAGCACGGAACAGAAGCCCGAGGTGCTGCGCTTCTCCACTGGAACCGATGCAGACCTCCGCCTTAGTTGGCAGGAGTTCTTAATACGCATGATTGCGAACGCTTTCGGATTGCCGGCTATGATGCTGGGGCTGACGCAAGATGTGAATCGAGCCACAGCTTCGGAGCAAAACGATGAGGCGTTTCGATCCGCAATCATCCCGGTGGCTAAGTTGGTCACTGAGCATATCACGCGGGATTTATTTGCGAAGAGATTGGGTTGGCGAGAGTTCGAATTCGTCTTTAACGACCTAGATACCCAGGATGAGATGGAGGTGGTCCAGATCCAGACTGCGCTGCTGAGTGCGGGCGTGCTGACGGTAGATGAAGTGCGCGCCATGCGTGGATTGGCGCCGCTTGTAGCTAGCAAAGTCGTGCGCGTTGAGCAGAGTGACGACGATCAGACTCCTTTGGGTTGGGACAGTGGCGACCCGGGAGGTGTTGCGGAGGTAGCAAGTGAATAGAGATGCCGTCACGTGGTCGGTGGGGGATCAGGCGATGCAGGAGACACGATGCGATTAGAAGCCATGGCGATGAATATGCCGAATGTCACGAACCATCCTAACCGGGTTCGCTTTGAAGGAGTACTCACAGTCGTCGATGAAGCTAGCACGAAACCGCCGTCGGGGGCCAGAGGACACCGGGTTCTGCTGACGAGAGCGGCCGCAGAAGACGCTTTGCCCTCGCTGCTGGGTATGGCCGTGGGCTTTACACCCGCCTGGGACGGGCATGATGTGCGGCGCAAGTGCGGGCTGATCACGGAAGCGACGCTGGTCGGAAATCAGTTGCGCGTCTCCGGTCACTTATATGGCCGGGATTTTCCTGAGGTGGTGAAACAGATAGAAAGCAGCGTTCAGGGAAGCATGGGAATGTCTTACGAGCTGGCTGATGCTCATGTAGCAGATATGCGGGCGGAAGTGTGGACGTTGACACGCGCCATTTTCACGGGAGCTGCAGTCCTGCTACGGGACAAGGCAGCCTATCGGGATACTTCGTTCAAGCTTCGGGGGAAGTGGTCTGCGCTCCCGTTAGCAGAGATCACGACCAAAGACAAACCAGATGTGACTCTGCTAAGCCCGGCAGCTCGGGCGGATGTTTTAGTTACGCAGAAAGCGAGGGTAGTGAAATGGAACTAGACATGACGCAGATGCTGGATTCGCTCAGTGCAGGTTTGGAGCGCTTGAGCGTAGCGGCTAAAGCACTCGAGCAAAGTGCCACAAGGCTTGAGGAGCGGGAGCTGATGATCTCAGGAGATGTGCAGAAGATTACTGCTGCCGTAGAAACCAGTGTGGAAGTCTCTCGTCGCGAAGTGGAGCTTGAAAGAAAGCTCTTGGTCGCAGAGCAGAAGATATCTGATTTGATGGCCGCGCAAGAGGTATCGACACCAGCCTCGCGTGCAGTGTCTGCCCGGAAGACCTTGCCTGCTGCGACTGTGCAGCTGCTGGCGAAGCAGGGCGTGGACTCATTCGACGTAATAGAAGCGGGCACAATCGATGCCGCACTGTGTGGCTTAAGCATTGAGCAGCGTATCGCCGTCAAGTCTCAGCTTCTTCGGGCCGGCGCGCTCTTGCCGCAGGGTTCGTAGCTAAGGCATTTCAGCGGTCCGGTCGCTTTGGGCTGAACCTATTTCACTTGCCGGTCTTTCAAGACCATGGAGATACAATGAAGGCGAATTTTCTAGATATTCACTCGGCTGCAGATTACATCGGACCTGGAGCAGTTGAAGTTCCCCTCTACCAAACCGAAATCACTGACATCGTGCGTCGGCGCGGTCCCTTCGGGCAGAGGATCAAGCAGGTCCCGGCGACCGGGCATCCGTCCCGCTTCTTCGAGGAACTTGCCATCCCTTCGCCCACGGCAGCCGCGGGATTTGTGGATCCGCGAAACATCATTCCCACGCTGGTAAGCCCCACGCGAGTCGAAAGGTCCGTACCCTTAAAGGCGGTTGTAGCGCAGCTGAACTATAACCTATTCGACATCGAACTGGGAGCTCAGCAAAAGCAGTTTGCCTACTTACAGGCGAAAGATCTGATGGACACTGTAGAGGGTGTGCTTCGTACGCACGATGTGGCCCTCTGGAATGGCACGGACACTTCGCTCAGTACCCCAACGACGACCCAGTACTACGGGGCCGCTGCTCAGATCGCGGCGGGCGGCAACAGCGTGACCATCGGCACCGGCGCCAGCATCACCGACGGGCTGAAGTCCACGATCGCTCAAATGGTCTCGAGTACAGGATTCGAAGTACGGCCGACCGCTATCTATGCGAACCCTGTTCTGCTCGACCTTCTTGATAGGGAACTGAAGGCCGAGTTCAACGTCATTCTGAATCAGAAGGAAGTAACTGCTGGGCTGACGGTGAAGACGCTTTCTACCCAGGCTGGTGATCTTCCGCTGATTCCAGACTGGACGCTTGGCTACACGGGGACGCCTGGATCAGGCTCGGCAGTGCTTCCGGCCTACATCGTGACCGAGGACATGATCGAGTACCACTGGCTAAGCGACACCAATCCACGGATCTTCCAGTTGGGTGTGCCCGGTTCTCTCGCTTCCCAGTATGTAGTTGTGAAGTTTGGGGGGGTCGTGGTTAAGGGGGCTAGCTACGCACATGCACAAGTGCTCGTAGATCGCTAAAGCAGCCTTGAGTGACAGCAGGGCGCATTCTCCTGAGTGCGCCCTTTTGTCGTTGGCTACGAGTATCGAACTTCCAATTGACTGCTCGCCGCTTAGAGCGCCGAGTCTTCACTTGGGCGTGGCGCGAGAGAGACAGACTCGGGCCTTAAACAGGCGGAGATATACGAGGTTTTGGCTATGGGCTACCTTTTACCAACAGATTACGAGAACTTCGGGCTTGCCGCGAATACCACAGACGATTGGATCACTGTAGCCTCCGCCCTGATGGAGACGCACTGCCGCAGGATCAGTCTTAATGTCACTCAATACACGGAACGCCTTCGCATCGTCAGCGGGTCGCAGACGGTACAACTTACCTACCTCCCACTTACGGAGGTTCCGCCGGCGACAAACCCCTTCGTTTCTGTTCAGGCGCGCTATGCCCTTGGACGTCGTGGGGAACACCTGCTTGCGCAGGAGGAGATTTGGCGGGCCTTTGCACTTCCCGGGTCATGGTCCACGCTTGATCCTACGACGATTGACTGGACTGCGGACGGCAGTTTGACGCTGCCTTTGAATATTCTGGGACTTCCGTACAACGAGCTCGCGGTTACGTACACAGGCGGTCTGAGCGTGATCCCGGATGCCGTGAAGAGCGCATGCGCCCTGATCGTCAAGAACGCACAGGCTACACCGGGCCTGAATGTGCAGTCGAGCAAGATCGACACCATGCAGGTAGCTTACTTTTCCGACTCACTGCTGGACAGCAATGTGAAGACACTGCTTCGGCCATGGGTTGCGAACCGATTGGGGTAGAGGATGAGCACGGACATTAGCGTCAGAAACCAGAGTGCTAGTGCTTCACGCATTGCAGATGCTCTTCTGCGGGCTACTTCAGGTGCGACGGCCACGCTGCTGTATCCACCGGCAAATGGGGACGCCAGCGACGCCGGGCAGCTCGGACTGAATTCACCTGGATATCAGCTGCTGCCTTTAGCGCCAGTGGTGTTCAGAAAAGTGCGAGCGACCATGCAGGAGAAAGAGCTACCCAGGTATGAGCTCCTCGTCTCCGCTTCTGCAGTTCTGCCGTGGGTGGGTGCGCTCGGACTGAACTCGGTAGACGGCCTTTTCTCAGGAGCGGCGGGCATAAGCGTGGCCGGAGAGTCGTTTCAGATCGAAAGCTGGGCGGCTTCAGAGAGCTTGGGCGAAGCGTACCTCTACCGGCTCCTGTTGAGGGTGTCGGAGCCTCAATCGATTCGAGTAGGTAGCTAACGGAGAACCGTTTATGCAGAACGCAAAGGACTCCTTTTACATCGCGCTTAGGAATCGTCTAGCGACTGTGAATCCAGCGCGCGTGATGACGCTGCGCGGGGTCGAGCGACCCGGGATTCTGGTTGAAGAGGCGGAGATATCCATCCCGCAAATTCCAAGTGACGTGTTTGTACTTCGATGGACTAGCACGTCATATGACGATCAATTACCGCTCATCCTTGTCAAAGCAACCTGCGAAATCTTGTACGCCAGCAGTGGCAGTGCCACTAACAGCGGACTCGACCGTGGACGTGCGCTGGCAACCATGGACCGCGAGCTTCTGGCCATCTCTGCGCCGCCGAATACTCCGAAACTCAATTATTCAGTCTCTCCGGCCCAAGACATGGAGACCATGGTTTTCTGGACGGTGCCCGCCCTCGGAGACTCGGAAGTCGTAAGAGACCGCATCCTGCGCACAAGCACATTGACCGTGTTTTCGTTTGAAGAGCAAGGGGAACTATGAATCCGTCTCAACCCTTCACTGCTCGTAGCACCCCGCTGGTTGCGCGCAGGGTACGCGCGTACTTCGCACCTGTAAACCGTGTCTCCGGCACGCCAACCATCTTCGATCCGGCCGTAAGTGGAACCTTCCTGCTCGACTCTCCGCCAGCACCCTGGACGGATCTGGGTTGGATCGACCACTTCTCGCGTCAGTCCACAACTAAGATTTCGCCACTTAGTACTGGTTTACCCGCCACGGTTCAATATCAGGTACGCGACAGCCTGGCGGCCACTGTGTCCTTTCGCTTTAAGACATGGAGCAAACTGACCATGGCGCTCGTTGCAGGGTCACAGCATATGAATCTGCTTGCACCTGCCAAGAACGCGAGCCCAATTGGCTCGGGCGGTAAGGGCGTGGCTGCGTTGCCACTCGGTACAGGCTCAACGTCTACGCTCCTGACCGGAGCAGGCCTCAGCTCTATCTCTGCGGGGTCGATGGTTGCAGTGGATTACGACTACACCGGGCAAACCGGGTTTGTCGGTTCGGGCGTGAGTGCCGCCTATGTGCAAAGCGGAGCAAAGGTTGGAAATGATCCGGACTATGTGCGAAGAGTCTCCTTCAACGTAGGACTGGTCCTACAGACCACTTCGGCAGGCTTATCGCTTGCACAGCCGCTGCTTGCAGGCGCACCGACCGCGACTATGAAACTTCAACAGCTATCCGGCTTTGTGGACCGGGAGGGCGGTTCCTTCTTTCACGAGTGGTCATCCTTGTTCGTGTTTCCTGGTGAACAGGGCGATCGATTAATTCTTCATTACCCGCGACTACAGGCGACGGAGAGTGCGAAGGAAATCACAGAAGGTGTGGTTGCTCCTCTCGACACCATCCTGCAGGTCGGTACTTTTCGTGCGCTACCTGTCACCGACATCAACGATGGGGAGCAGGTTCTTTGCTTCCGTACCTACCTGCCGGCTACGGACGCAGCCATCTAGTTAGTAGGAGCACTAGTGAAATGAAGTTGACCATCGACAATCTCGACGGAAAGGGTCAAGCGGATTACACCGGCAGCGTTTTGGACGGTGGATTGACTCTCAAGCGGACATTAAATGCTCCGAGCACCTGCACGTTTACGTTTCTGCCTGCGGCGCAAGGGCTACCTTTGCCGGTGAGATACGCTCTGGTAACCATCTCTGATGATCCGGGTGTGACACTCTTCACGGGGTACGTCAGCGCTCCGCCCGAGATCACCGGCTCGGGTGAAGGATTAAGCGGTACGCTGGCGACTGTAGCGGTTGAAGCAATCAGTGATGAGTTGCTGCTGGATAGCACGCTTTCAGTAACGCGCACAGCAGCCGTGAATCAGTCGGCCTTGCAGACATTGGAACTGGTGACCGGGCGGACCGGGTCGAGCAACTTCAGCATTTCTGCGGTCTCGACGAATAGCCAGGTCGGGAGATACGACGTTGCCGCTGGTACCACCTGGTCAACGGCGGCCGCCGCACTGGCAGCGAGTACCCGAAGTGCTTACCGCGTCTTAGGTGGTGTCGTTCAGATGGGACAGGCGGGAAGCACGACGCACACGCTTTCGGAGGCTAGCGGTACTCTTCAGGTCGGCGGCCTCCAGGCTTCGACCGTAAAGCTACTCGCAAACGATGTTACGGTGTGCGGGAAAGTAGAACCTGCCGCCTATGTAATGGAGACATTTTCAGGAGATGGAGTCACCCCTAAGTTCACGTTAACCGAGCTGCCGTTCGAGCCGCCTGCAAATGCAAAATTAACGATCGTCGACCTATTTCAAACACCGTCCCTGAACCCCCAAGTGTGGCAATGGGTAGATAGCAGTTCTCGACTTAGTATTACCTCGCAGGGTCTTACTTGTTCTGGCGGCTCGGGGCAGGACAGTGAGACTACCGTGAGCGCTCTTCAGCAGGTGGAACTCGGCGGGGGCCTGGTATTGGAAGCGGGCGGCGTGCAGGTGCAGCCCGGAAGTTCAGGTGCACTCCTCGGCCTCTATTTCGGATCGGTGAGTCAGCGGAACTGCATGGCGGGCTTCCTGATAAGCTCCGCAAACGGAACGACAGAGGTCGCTGCACTGATAGACGGCGCTTCGGCGGGCGCTGTTCTCCCGCTGATTACGGGTCACCTTTATACCTTCAGGACAAGGCTTTTCTGCTACGAGATGGAGAGAGTAACTCAGTCCTATTACTTTCTCGGTCCGAACGGCGTGGGCACTCAGGGCGGCCAGTATGTCATGGCGGGGGGTCGCCTGGTCCTTGAAGTACAGGATGTTACCAACGGAGTACCTGGGGTCCCTACCATCATCTTTGATGGCAGCATCGGAGCACTTCCACCTTCGAGCACGCTTGGGCTGATAGACAGTGGAGACTTGATGTGTAGCATCAAGACGCTGAGCTGCAAACAGGAGGCGCCACTTTGGGCGGCGCTTACGCCGAGTGGCGGTACACCTTCCAGCGTGCATATAGGACCGACTAGTGCGGGAGGGGTCTGTAGTCTGAGCACAAGCGGCCTGCTCAATTTTTATACCTCTTCCATACCGCCTGCGGGATCACTTATCACGGTGTTTTATCGAACCCGTCACCGGGCTGTTTCGCGTCGGAGCAACGGACTACCGCCTGCCAGTCCAGCGCCGCAGACTCAGATGTGGATAGGAACTGTAGACGAACCCGCCGCCTGGAGCAGCACCGACTGCGACAATGCTGCCCTGGCTCTTCTCCAGTCCTCGGCTGCAGCTTCGGCGGCCTGGAAAGGAACTTATACAACGACTAATCTCGACCTTCTCTGGGACGTCTGGCCCGGAGACGTGCTCGCGATTACTTCGCCCACAAACAACATACAAGCGAACGTGGTCGTCCGTGAAGTTCAAATCCAGACTGGTTCTTCCATACCTCAGAGCACAAAGTATGTCGTACGCTTTGCCAACGATTGGGCAGAGGACTTGGCTTTGAAGCTGTCAAGCAAAATTCCCGAGGATGTTTGGCTTCCACAGCAACCAGCCGCGAGTGTCCCATTGTTGAGCCCGGGGTCATTCAGCGTATCAGCAATTACTGGATCACAGATCCAGATCGCGACGAACATCTCGCCTCCGGCAGGCGGAGGGTTTGAAGTGAAGCGTCGTGATTGGACATTCGGACCGGGAAGCGATGCGGACCTCGTGATGCGCAGCCCGGTAGGCAACTTCACTATTCCCCGGCTTTTTCCAGTAGAGCAGTACTACATACGCATGTACGACGGTGCCTCGCCGCGGAACTATTCACAATTTTCGGCGGCTGTATTTGTCAACGTACCACTTTGAACATTTGCTAACGGGCCAGCAAGTACAAATCTTCAGTCCATAACAGGAGCTAGACATGGCTTTGCAAAAGGTATTTTATCCAGGTTCTACTCGTCTCCGAGTGATCAGCTTCTTAACCTCAAGCGCGCTGATACTCGGCTTTGTGGCCGGATGTACGAGCACAGAAGTAAGTACGGTTGTGAAGGATATCGGCATCTATGCTCAGCAAGCGGAGCCCATCTTGCTGGCCATCATACCTGTCCTTACCGCGCTTTCTTCCTCACCGCAGGGCGAGGGCACTTCTTCCTCCCTGAACGCGTTCGCGTCCCTGGCCAAGGCTGACCTTGATGCTCTGGCTGTGCTTTGCAACGACTACTCGGCGAATCCAAGTACCTCAACCTTCCAGCAGATAGAGTCTCTCGTCGACAAGTTGGTGGGCGAGAGTGATGCATCGCTGTTGCAGATCATCGCTATCAAGGACCCGGAGACCCGGCAAAGGATTCAGCTTGGTATCGCTAGTTTCGATGCTCTGATCCACACCATAGATGGCTTCATTCAGACTACGCAGAGCGCAAATGCTGTCGCGGCTAAGGCGCATTCACGTGTTCACAAGTTGCGAGAGGTAGCTGCTTACTGGAGCGAGCAGGATAAGGCGGCAATTGCCGGCGCCTTCAACACTAAGTACGACAGCCTGGCAAAACTTGAAGTGAAGGCCGGGCTGTAGCTTCGACGGAGAAGAGCCGCCGCGCACGTGCGGGCCTGTTGCAGAGCTAACCTGGCCACGCAGCTGAGCAGCCCTATAATGAAGCGATGGAGACACCGCTGGTAGGTGTGGTAATGGGCAGTATCAGTGACTATGCCGTGATGGTCGCAGCGGTCGATCTCCTTAGGGATTTCGCTGTACCCACCGAAGTGCGGGTAGTCTCGGCACATCGAACACCGGATTTGCTGTTCAAGTACGCGGAGGAAGCTGAAGGACGCGGCCTCCGCGTTGTGATCGCGGGTGCGGGTGGAGCTGCCCATCTACCGGGTATGTTGGCTGCGAAGACATTAGTGCCTGTGCTCGGTGTGCCAATCCCTGCGACAGCATTAAGCGGGTTAGACTCACTACTCTCTATGGTTCAAATGCCGAAAGGCGTTCCCGTGGGCACTCTCGCGATCGGCGCACCAGGTGCGGCAAACGCTGCTATGCTTGCGTGTGAGATTCTTGGCGGGACGGATGCAGAACTTAGGGAGCGCCTGCGAGGCTGGCGCGCAAACAGGCGAGATGAAGTGCTAGCGCAGGAGTTGCCTCGTTGAGCGTCATCCTGCCAGGCGCAACCATCGGCATCCTAGGAGGCGGCCAGCTGGGACGTATGACCGCGATGGCGGCTCGTTCTATGGGCTACCGCGTACAGGTCATGGATCCTGACCCGTCATGCCCGGCTCGCTTTGTGGTGGACGCATGCTTTCAAGGAGACTGGAGCGATGCGCGAGCCGCGGCCAATCTGGCCAGAGGCTGCGACGTAGTTACTCTCGAGATTGAACAACTATCTCTTGCAAGCCTGGAGGCCGCTGCTCGTCATGCGCCGACCCGACCCGGCATCGAGGTGATGCGCGTCATTCAGGACCGTATTCTTCAGAAGGATTGGTTAGCAGAAAACGATGTGCCGCTCGGGCCTTATGCGGCAGTAAGAACAGAGGGGGATCTAAGAGCTGCCGTGCCGGTACTCGGTGTCCCGTGCTTTCTCAAGAGTGCGCGAGGAGGGTACGACGGCCGGAGCCAAGCCAGGATCGGGTTCCAGGATCAACGGGCATCGTTGGATCAGCAGATCGACGACGCATGGCAATCGCTTGGTCGTGCCGACTGCATCCTCGAGAGGGCACTCCATCTACGCCAGGAAATCTCCGTAATGGTAGCAAGATCACCATCAGGCGAAATTCGCAGTTATCCTTCCGCGTGCAATTTCCACGAAAATCAGATTCTTTCCTGGAGTGTTATCCCTTCGAACGTACCCGACGACCTAGAGTTTCGCGCGCAGATGGTGGCTCGGCGCATCGCCGAGTCGCTTGACCTCGAGGGGCTGCTCGCCGTTGAGATGTTCCTGACCAGCGATGGCGAGTTGCTGGTGAACGAGCTGGCGCCCCGACCCCACAATAGCTACCATGCGAGTGAGCAGGCCTGTGCCACAAGCCAGTTTGAGCAGGCTGTGCGCGCAGTCTGCAATCTGCCGCTGGGCGAAACAGATGTTATCCGTCCGGCTGCCATCGCAAACCTCCTTGGAGACCTGTGGTTACATCAGGAGCCCCGCTTCGATCGCGCGCTCGCCATCCCCGGAGTGCAACTACATTTGTATGAAAAAGCATTGCCGCGGGCGGGCCGTAAGATGGGACATCTATCCGCGAGCGGCGAAACGTCAAAGCAGGCGGTCAACCGGGTTCTCGAGGCACTCGGACAGCTATAAGCGAGAAGCAGACCGAATCATCTGCTTCCCTGAACTCCTCGTCTCTCCCTCTTACCCGATATCTTCCGACCAGTGTTCCAGATACTTTTTCACTTCACTCATAAATTTACCCGCATCCGCCCCGTCGATGATGCGATGATCGAAGCCCAGCGTCAGATGGATCATGTTGCGGATGGCGATTGAGTCCGAGCCGGACTCATCGGTGACGACTGCCGGCTCTTTCAGCAACCCGCCAATACCCAGGATTGCACTCTCCGGCATGTTAATGACCGGAGTACCGAACTGCTCACCGTAGATACCTGCGTTGGTGATGGTAAACGTACTGGTACCGACCTCATCAGGCTTCAACTTCTTGCCCCGCGCCCGTTCGGCAAGGTCAGCAATCGAACGTGCGATGCCGAGAAAGCTCCGCTCTTCTGCCTGCTTGATCACCGGAACAATCAAACCCCAATCAAGAGCGACTGCTATGCCGAGGTTAATGTTCTGATGGTAGCGGATAGCATCCCCTTCAATGGACGCATTGATGATTGGCATCTTCCGCAAGGTTGAGACCAGAGCTCTTGCGATAAAAGGCATGTACGTCAGCTTCACTCCGTTGCGCTGCTCGTACTTGTTCTTCTCCTTTTCGCGCAAACGCACGATGCGTGTCATATCGATCTTGAACACGGTGTGGACATGCGCATTCGTGTGCTTCGACTCGACCATCCGTGAAGCAATGATCGACCGCATGCGACTCATGGGAACCAACTCGCCCGGCACGACCGACGGCGTTGGTGCGGCAGCCGCAGGCTTTGCTGGCGGAACCTCCGACTGTACAGCAGGAGCAGGTGTCACGGCGGGAACGGCGGCGGCTTTAGCCGATTCGACAGCCGCAGGTGCGGCTTGCACGCCGTCGCCCTTCTCCAGAAAGCCCAGCACGTCATCCTTGGTGATGCGTCCGGCCGAGCCCGTACCCTTCACCTGGCTGAGATCCAGATTGTGGTCCTTTGCAATCCTGCGAACCAGGGGCGAGGATCGCACCGGCTCCCCGGTTGAAGCCGTATGACCGAGATCAGTCACCATTTGGGTCTGTGCCTTATCCGCGGCAGCAAGAGAAGCCTGTGCCGCAACCGGCACGGGCCTCTGAGTATCGATTTCGGTCTCGCCGCCCTTGCTTGGCGCTGATGCCGCCACTGTTGACGGCGCCGTAGCGGCGCTCGGCACCGGCGATGGACCGGTGGTTCCTACCTCTGCTCCTGCTGCACTCCCGATTAGCCCGACGACGGTGTTGATCTGCACGGTTGCGCCGGCCTGCACCTTGATCTCGGTCAACGTGCCCGCTACCGGCGATGGTATCTCCGCGTCCACCTTATCCGTCGATATCTCAAACAGCGGCTCGTCGCGCTCGACTGATTCGCCCACCTGCTTCAGCCACTTGGTGATCGTTCCCTCGAAGATGGACTCACCCATCTGCGGCATCACCACCTCTGTAGCGGGCCCCGCTGACGGAGCTGGCGCTGTGGATGATGCGGCAGGCGCACTCGTCTTCTCCGGCTCTGCCGGAATGGATGCAGCCTTGTCCTGCGCAACAGCGCCATTGGCCGAACCGGATTCGCCGATCACCGCGACCACCGTGT
>CAXUND010000026.1:0-5634 GCA_964252445.1 uncultured Acidobacteriaceae bacterium
CGCCTGCTCATCCTTGACGAGGCCACTTCGTCACTCGACTCCGAGTCGGAAGCGATGATCCAGGACGGGCTGAACTTCCTCATGGCCGGGCGGACCACCTTTGTCATCGCGCATCGCCTCTCCACGATCCGCAAGGCCGACCAGATATTAGTCGTCGAAGGCGGCCGCATCGTCGAGCGCGGCACCCACGGCTCGCTCTACGCGCTCGGTGGCCGCTACTACGATCTCTACACCCGCCAGCATGGGCTCGAAGCGAATCTTTTCCTCGCGCCGGGTGAGGGCGACACGGTGCAGACTGTCTGAGGTATTTGCGCAAGCGAAGATCAACACCAGATTCTGCACTGCGTTCTCGATGACTACGCTCTTTTAGCCGGGCTGATCTCCATCACCGAAGCAAATGTCATCCTGAGCAACGCGAAGGATCTGCTTCTGCCCTTTGCCTCTGTGCGCGAGCGCGTGTGCCCGTGCGGTCAGCACCGGCTGGTATTCTTGGGTCATGTACGATCCGGCGGCAGGTTCTGACTCGGCACTGCTGCTCACCGAACAGCTGCTGGTCTTCGCCACCGTCATCGGCTCGCTTGCCGCTCTGCCGTCCTTCATCGAGTTCGTCACCGAAGTGCGCAAGCGCAAGGAGCGCATCGACCTCTCGCTTGAGGACGAGCCCGTCGATGCGTTGCGTCCGCGGCTGGCGGGCATGGACGCCTTACTCGCGTCGATCGAGGACCTGGTCGATCGCGCACGGCATCCGGATGTCTACGAAGATCTAAAGATCGGCAACGAAGTCCTGATCATCGGCCCTAACCAGAGCGGGAAAAAGTCACTCGCACAGACTATCGCCAAAATGACCGGGATGGAGCGCCTGGTCACGGTCTACAACCCGCGGGACTCCGATGCACTGGCGAAAGCAAAAAGCCTGGTCCGCGGTTACAAACGGCAAAAGGTCATGCTGCTGCTCCCGCGGATCGACCTCGCCTATAAAGAAAGCGATCCGGAGGTTCTGGTCGAGCTCGATGCACTGATCGAGAGTACGTCCGAGCGCAGAAATGTTCTGGTGATTGCGACTGCCACCAGCTTCGAGCCTGACAGCGACCTCGACAATCTGTTCGGGATCAAGCTCGCGCTCCCCGGAGCGGACGTGCTCGAAGTCAGCCGCCGCCAGATCCCTGAAGACGCGCAGGCTATGCTGGGCGAGGTGACCCGGTACTACCTGTCGGACGCCCAGCGGCGCGGGTTTTCGCTTGCCGGGATGAGCGCCGAGGAGTTCTGCCGCACCGTGCTGGACGGCGCAATGAACCCGGCTGAGATAGAAGACATCGTCACGCTTTGCGAGACGACGGCGCTGTTCCGGCGCAGCACCAGGCGCGCGACCGGGCTGGTGATCACGGTCGAGATATTGGAGATGGCGATGGGGCGGGTGGTGATCGGCTAGATTTGCCCGTTCCGGCCAATCAGGACCCAGCGAACTTGACGAACATGGCCGCGACAGCGAACGATCTCACCTGGTTCACACACTCAGGAGGCCTGATGGTCTGCTCGCGGCGCCTATTTACAAAAGCCATGCTCTGCACTGTCCCTTTTCTTTCGAGGCAAGGCAAAACCTTCGGCGCATCGCCCTGGGCACCGGCACTGGGTTTGAACACCTGGAGTCTACGCGCGCTGAAGCATGATCAGGCAATCCCGGCGATCCTGCGCGTGATGAGGGAGACAGGACTGCGCAACTGCCAGCTGCTGTTCAGTCACGCGGAGCCCGAAGAGTTCGATCCGGATTTCGGCGCCATGGGAACGAGCCTGACGCCTCAGCAGCGAGACGAACAGAAGCGCAAAGCGGAAGGTCGCTCGGCCTGGCGACTTTCTGTGCCCATGACCTATTTTGAAGCGCTTCGGGCAAGGTTTGAACACCAGGGTCTCACCATTCGCGCCTACGCCACCCAGCTTGGCGGCTCTCCGGAGGAGCTGGATCGCATCTTCCTGATGGCCGAAAGGATGGGCTGCACTGCCGTCACCGGCGGCCTCCCGGAAGCGCAGACTGATCTTGTTGCGGCCGCTGCCGAGCGGCATGGACTGCTCGTCGGCATCCAGGTGAGGGATTTAAAATTGGTCGCGCAGCAACTGCGCGCATCTCCGCGGTTGCGAGCCAACCCGGACATCGGCGATCTGACCAAAGCCGGCCTACCCGCGCTCGAGTTCGTCAAAGAGCACCTGGACAGCATCTCCTCCATCGATTTGAAAGACGCGATGCCAGGCGGCGCCAGCGTTCCATTCGGTACCGGCGAGGCGCACATGCAGCAGGTGCTCGAGTTCCTCGCCCGCGTACGCAGCGATCGAGAGCTGTACATCGACTGCGACTATCCCGGCACGGGGACTTCTATAGATGAAGTGAAACGATGCTTCAGCTTCGTCCGGGGTGTGGTCAGCCGCAACGGCGTTTAACCGGCAGGCCGCAGCGTGCCGTGCAAGACCTGCGTGTCGCAAGCTATGCTGAAGAACGCGCGTCAAAAAGGTCGGGATGATCGCCATCAGGAGCTTCACCCTGCCTCTACCGGAACTCGCGAAAGGTCGCCGACTATGAACATGCAGATACGTGTCCGGCTCGGCACGATGATGTTTCTTGAGTATTTCATCTGGGGAGCCTGGTATGTCACCGTCGGAACGTGGCTGTCGACCACTCTCCATTTCCAGGGCGAGCAAGTAGGACTTATCGCCGGTACCACCGCAGTGGGCGCCATCATTGCGCCGTTCTTCGTCGGGCTGGTCGCGGACAAGCTCTTCGCGACTGAGAGGGTGCTCGCCGGGCTGCATCTGTTTGGCGCGCTGCTGTTGTTCTTAGCCTCACAGCAAACCGGCTTCGGAGCTGTGTACACGGTCGTGCTGCTCTACTGCCTCTGCTTTATGCCCACACTCGCGCTCACGAACTCTTTGTCGTTCCGGCAGATGCAGGATCCCAAGCAGCAGTTCGGGCCTATCCGCGTGCTCGGTACCGGTGGCTGGATTGTGGCTGGATTGGTGGTTGGAAAACTTGGCCTGGAAGCGACAGCACGTCCGCTCCAGATCGCAGCCGCATGTTCTGCGTTGCTGGGCGTCTATTCGCTCACTCTGCCGCATACACCCCCGCTGGCACGTGGCGACCGGGTCACCAACCTGTTTCCGCGTGAGGCCATCGCTTTGCTGCGTGAGCGTTCGATGGCGATTTTTGCCCTGGCGTCGTTCCTGATCTGCATCCCGCTGCAGTTCTACTACGCGTTTACCAATTTGTTTCTGAATAACACCGGCGTGCATAATGCCGCGGGCAAAATGACCGGCGGACAAATGTCCGAGCTGTTATGCATGCTGCTGATCCCTTGGTTCTTTCGCCGACTGGGAGTCAAGTACATGCTGGCTGCCGGCATGGGTGCATGGGTGCTGCGCTATCTCCTGTTTGCCTTTGGCGATCCCGGTCCGCATGTGTGGATGCTGTGGCTTGGCATCCTGCTGCACGGCATCTGCTACGACTTCTTCTTTGTTACCGGCCAGATTTACATCGACCGCAAGGCCGCGCCTGCGCTGCGTGCGGCGGCCCAGGGGCTGATCTCGTTCATAACCTACGGGCTGGGAATGTTTGTAGGTTCATGGCTCTCGGGTGCGGTAGTCGAGCACTACACCGCACACGGCTCCACCGGCGCCGCGAGCTATGACTGGCGTGGAATTTGGATCATCGCCTCCGTTGCGTCAGCTGTAGTGCTGGTCACTTTTCTGCTGGCGTTTACCGACCAGCAGCATCTGCCGGCCGAGTCAGCAGCGGGCGAACAGATGGCCGGTGTACCGGTATAACTGGCTTTGTACAGCTTTTCTGGAGATAGTATGCACCCACTCACCCGCCGCGAATTCCTAATCCGCACCGGCGCTACCGCCGCCTGGGCAACGCTTCCCGCCCTGCTGCATGCTGAGCCTGCCTCGCTGTTCCCCGCGGGCATCCAGCTGTATGCCGTCAGTGAGCCGCTCGCGTCTGACGCGCCGGGCACGCTCAAAGCGCTGCACAGCATAGGCTACCGCGAGGTCGAGACCGCCGGTTTGGGGAAGTACAGCGCTCCGCAGTTTCGACAGCTGTGCCAGGATGCAGGTCTGCGCGTTCCCAGCGCTCATCTTCCGTTTCAGAACGCGCCAGACGTTCCCGCGCTCCTGGCACAAGCCAGGGACCTCGGCGCGCAGTTCGCCGTCAGTTCCTATCTGTACGATCTGTTCGGGCCAGGCAATCCGCGGCCTACAAAACCGATCGACCAGCTGCCGGCCACGCCGCCGATCGGATTGGACGGCTTCAGGAAGGTGGCCGCTCACATGAACGACCTGGGCACGCAGGCGAAAGCGGCTGGCCTCCAGTATGCGTACCACAACCATAATTTCGAGTTCGAGCGGCTTCCGGACGGCCGCTTCGGCTATGACGTGCTGCTGTCGGAAACAGACCCTGCATTGGTGAAGTTCGAAATGGATTGCGGCTGGGCCACCATCGGCGGTGCGGACCCGATCCACTACTTCGCCAGCTACCCGGACAGGTTTCGCATGCTGCACGTGAAGGACTTCAAGGCGCGCATGCTTTCAACCAGTCTGTTCGGGCCAAACCGTCCGGTAGGTGTGGAGCTGGGCCATGGCTTCATCGATTACCGGCCCATCCTCGCTGCCGCCAGGAAAGCCGGTGTCTTGCACGCCTTCGCTGAGCAGGAGGCTCCATACTCGCGCTCGCAACTTGCGTCTGCAGAAGTGAGTTACGGGTATCTGCGCTCGGTCGAGCGGATCGGCTAAGCCCAACACTTCGAGCGCCATCGTCCTCCTGCCCGGCTGCTATACCCACCATGCCTCAACCGGTGGCTCCTGCAGCAGAACGCGCGACAACAGGCCAACGGCTGAGGATAGACCTTCGTCGATCGACACGAGAGCGTCTTCGTGTTCGATACTGAGCGTGTCGTCATACCCGGCCAGCCGCAGAGCGGAGACGATCGCCTTCCACTCGAGCTCGCCGTGGCCCCAGCCCACGGTGCGGAACAGCCAGGAGCGTTCGCTCATTCGCGCGTAGCTCTTGGTGTCCAGCACGCCGTTGCGGGCACACTGTTCCGGGTTGATGGCGACATCTTTCGCGTGCACGTGGAAGATCGCTTCACCCAACGCCCTGATCGCCATGGGAATATCGACTCCCTGCCACCATAAGTGACTGGGGTCGAGGTTGATGCCCAGATTTTTCCCGGTGGCCTCGCGCAAACGCAGCAGCGATTCGGGATTGTAGACACAGAATCCGGGGTGAGCCTCGAGCGCGACGCGTACACCTGAGCTTGCGGCGCGGCGTTCCGCCTCTCGCCAATATGGCGCCAGTCGCTCAGTCCACTGCCACTCCAGCGCTTCACTGTACTCCGGCGGCCAGGCCGCGGTGATCCAGTTCGGTGTGGCATCCGCCGGGCCCCCTCCCGGGCAGCCGGAAAACGTCACCACTGTGGCAACCTCCAGATGCTCGGCCAGACGCAGCGTGCGCTCAAAGATCGCATCGTCCCGTTGGGCAATAGCTTGGTCCGGGTGTACCGGATTTCCATGGCAGGAGAGCGCGCTGATCGACAGACCGGCATCTGCCAGCCGGCCGCGGTACTCTCGCGCTTTCTCCCGATCGGCTAACAG
>CAXUND010000026.1:5734-35425 GCA_964252445.1 uncultured Acidobacteriaceae bacterium
GCCTTTTTTGATCAATCTCTGAACAGGATGAGAAACCCTGCCGATAGGTGAGGTGCAAATGAGAGGCCCCTGGCGGGAAAGCCAGGAGGAGGTCGCCGATGGAAATCACGAGCATCGCAAAAGAGCCGCCTACGTTACCGAGTGAGCCGTCCACAGGAACCAACAGCAGCCAGTCCCAGGTGCCTGTTTCGGTGTACAGTGCGGAGATCGACGGTCAGACCGAAGGCGTCCAGGTGTCTGAGGTCGGCGGAACGTACTTCGCCGGGGTGCCGGGACCGCCCGACGTGACCACCAGCGGCTCGTCCCTGGCCGGTGCAGAAGACAAGCTCGCCTACATCGTCAACCTGTTCGCGTAGTAGTTCTCAGTTTGATCCCGCGGGCCGCTGGTAGAGTGGCCTATGCGTGTCTTTCCCCTGCTTGCTTTGCTGGCCGCGCTGTCGGGTACCCTCGCAGCCTCCGCTCAACAAACTCTGCCTGCGACGCCCGCCACCGTGGCCTGGGGTTATTACTGGTCAAAGGCGAAGCCCGTCCTCACCGTCCACAGCGGTGACACGGTTCGCGTGCACACGCTCTCCACCTGTGGACCGCCTGAGCGATTGAAGACCATGGGCGTTGCGGAGATCCCGCCCGAAGTTACGGCGATCTACGACGCCAAGGATATTGACAAAGGTCCCGGAGGCCACATCCTTACCGGGCCTATCGCGATTGCCGAAGCTGAACCCGGCGATGTGCTGGAAGTGCGGATTCAAAAGATAGACATCGATGTGCCTTGGGCCTGCAACGGTTTCAGCGCCGGGCGCGGCTACCTGCCGGACGATTACCCCTACGGCAGGATGAGCCTGATCCCGCTCGACCGCGAGAAGATGCTGGCGCACTTTGCACCAGGCATTGAGCTGCCGCTGCATCCCTTCTTCGGCTCCATGGGCGATGCGCCGCCCGAGTCCGCCGGCCGCTGGAACTCGGCCCCGCCCTGGATGCACGGCGGCAATATGGACAACAAGGAGCTGGTCGCCGGCACGACGCTGTACCTGCCCGTGCACGCGCCCGGCGCGCTGTTTGAGGTGGGCGACGGTCACGCCGGGCAGGGCAACGGTGAGGTTGATATCACCGCACTCGAAACGATGCTAACCGGCACGTTCCAGTTCATCGTGCACAAGGACCGCCACCTGCTGTGGCCGATGGCCGAAACACCGGCAGCCTGGATCACCATGGGCTTCAGCGAGAACCTCGACGAGGCGACGCACCTGGCGCTGCACAACATGCTCGACTTCCTGGAGCAGGAGAAGCATCTCACTCGGGACCAGGCGTACCAGCTGTCAAGTGTCGCGGTTGATCTCGACATCACGCAGCTGGTCGACACCAAGCTCGGGGTCCACGCCATGCTGCCGAAGGCGGTCTTTACTCAGGGAGGAAAGTAGTGCGGCGTGCTTTTGCGGGTTTGCTACTGTTGCTGACGACGGGCGCGTTTGCTCAAGACGCAACAGTCGCGCTGCTTGAGAAGCTGTCCAACGCGCCCGGACCTCCGGGTGCGGAGGAGCCGGTCCGCGCAATCATGGTCGACGCGATGAAACCCTACACGCCGACGATCCGATACGACGGCATGGGGTCGGTGATCGCGCAGGTCGGGAACTCAGGTCCGCGCATCATGATCGACGCGCACATGGACGAGCTCGGCGGCATGGTGCGGCGCATCACCCCGAACGGCATGCTCACCATGCAGATGCTGGGCGGCTGGCTCGACCAGGCCCTGGTCGACCAGCGCTGGATCATCATTGGCTCGAAGGGCCCGGTGCATGCGGTCACCGGCATCCGCGACATTCACGTGGTGCCCCTTGATGACCGCAGCAAGGTGTTCCCGCGAGACTCGCTGTTTCTCGACATCGGCGCGAAAGACGCGGCTGCCGCTGCGGCCATGGGCATTGAGCCGGGCGATCCGGTCGTTCCGGATTCCCCATTCGTGGTGATGAACGGCACGGACAACTATCTCGGAAAAGCATGGGATGACCGCATCGGCTGCGCGGTGCTGGTCGAGGCAATCGAGCGCATGGCCAGGCTGCCGCATGCCAACCAGCTCTTCTTTGTGGCGACCACGCAGGAGGAGATTGGCCTGCGCGGCGCGCGCACGGCCGCGCAGGTGGTCAAGCCGGATATCGGCCTGGCCATCGAAGGCGGCATTGCCGGCGACACTTTCGCCGGCCACCCGGAAGAGACGCAGGCGAAGCTGGGCGCGGGGCCCGGCATCTTTCTCTATGACTCAAGCGCGCTCCCAAACCGCAAGCTGGTCGCGTTGGTGAAGGAGACGTCGCGTGACAAGGGCATCCCGCTGCAGCTCGACTTAGTCCAGGGTTACGGAGACGATTCGGCCGAGATGCAGGAGTCGAATGGCGGCACGCCCACGGTGAACTTCGTCGTGCCGGTGCGGTACACACACGCGCACAACGGGATCGTGAACCGAAAGGACTTCGATGCCATGGTCGATTTGATGGTAGCCGTGTTGCAGCGGCTCGACCAGAAAACGGTCGATGCTGTCCGCGACTTCACGCCCGGGCGCTAGCTCCAAGGTTCTTGCGCATAAAGATGGTCGCCTGCGGGTTGTCGTTGTAGCGCTCGCAGCTCTCGTATCCGCGTAGCGCGTAAAGGCGAAGCGCAGCCCGAAGATCGTCCTTGCTGTCGAGGTAGATCCACTCGACGCCCGCCGCCACTGCATGCTCTTCCATCGTGTCGAGCAGTGCGACGGCAACGCCAAAGCCGCGAAACTGCGGACGCACGTAGAGGCGCTTGCACTCGGCTGCGCGTCTAAAAGCGCTCAGCGGCCGCAGCATCACGCAGCCTGCTGGAACGCCATGCACATACGCGATCCACATGCCACAGCTCGGATCACCAAGGTATGCGGTGAACTCCTCCGGGGTATCACGCTTCACCACGCCAACGGCTTCGTAGTACTCCTCGATAAGCAGGCCGGCCTCGGTATGGTGGGTGAGGGAAGCGCGCACAACATGCGCTACAGGTGGACTCGAGTCTGAGAGCGGCATCAGCGCCCGGGGCTGGGCTTGGGCGTAATGCGGATGCCCATTCCGTTCAGCAGGCTGCGGGCCTGCGCGCTCTCGGGTGAGGTGGGGTAGCGCTGGATCAAGGCCCGCAGGTCGCGCACCCCGGCGTCTCGCTGCTGGCTCGCAATCTCGGCCTGACCCTTGCGCAACTGCGCGGCCGCAGCCTTGGGGCTGCCGGGAAACTGCTCCAGAACAGAGTCGTAGTTCTTGATCGCCGCCGGATAAAGGCCTTGGCGGTAGGAGATTTCGCCGAGATAAAAGGCGGCGTTGCCGGCCAGCGCGTCCTGCGGATAGTACTTCAGCACGTCTGCAAATTCGGAGATGGCAACATCGTAGCGAGCACTGTTGTAGTCGCGCAGTCCCCCCTGGTAGAGCTGGTCGACCGGAGGCGCGGCTGGCGCCGCTTCGGCCTGCGGCGTCGGCTGCGGTGCAACCGGCTGTCCCGTCTGCTGCTGCGCAGCAGGCTGCGACTGCACGTTCTGCAACTGACCCTGGATGTCCTGGAGCTGCTTGTCGATGCGCCCGAGATGCGTCTTCAGCTCGTCGACCGAGTCGTTCAGGCCCTGGATTTGCCCCGCCAGCTGGTCGTTCTTGCTCGAGGCATCGATCTGCCCCTGCAGGGCAGTCATCTGGGTCGACATGCGGTTGACATTGTCCGCAGTCTGCTCGACCAGGTGCTGCAGCACGCCCATGCGCTCATCGTTGGACTGCTGCAGGTGTTGCAGCATGTCAGAAAGCTGCTGCACCTGCGTCTGCAGCTGGATCATTTCCTTGGACACGGCATAAGCGCGGGGGGTGGGCGCGACGGCCGCCAGCGCGATCAAGAGGGTCAGTGGGAAGAGCGAACGACGCATGGATGTACCTCGCTTACAGGCTTGTTTTTTCACGAATCCAGGTAAAGAAGGAGTGTCATGCGGAGCGTAGCGTAGGGCCCGCAGTTGCTTGTGCATGTTGAAACGCAAACCGCAGTTCCGTCGCTACGCTCAGGATGACAACCTTCTGTGACCTCGCTTACCGGTCCACCGCGAACTGCGCTCGCCGGTTCTGCTGGAAGCAGCTCTCATCATGCTCGGTGCAGAACTGCTTCTCCTTCCCGTAGCTCACCGTGCGGATGCGTCCGGCGTCCACCCCGGCAGAGACCAGCGCCTGCTTGACGGCGTTCGCGCGATTCTCACCGAGCGCCAGGTTGTACTCGGTTGAGCCGCGCTCGTCGCAGTAGCCGCCCAGTACGATCCGCACGCCGCTGTGCTGGTTCAGGAACGCCGCATCCTTCGCGATGGTCGTCTGCGAGGTCGAGTTGACGTCATAGCTGTCGTAATCAAAGAAAACATCCTGCACGTTCTGGTGGAACAGGGCATCGTCCATGTCGGTGCCATTCAGGTTCGACGAGGGCTGCGGTGTCACATCGCCGCCTACGGTAACGCGCGCCGTGGCATCGGTCGAACCGCCGTCCCCACGGGCGACCAGGTGATAGGTGGTCGACTCGGTCGGCTTCACCGTCTGGGTGCCCGAGGTGGCCACCTGTCCCAGTCCTTCGATCGAGACGTCGGTTGCACCTGAGGTGTGCCACACCAGCGAGGCGCTTCCTCCCGGCGCAATCGAGGAGGGACTCACAGAGAGGTCGGCGGTGGGCGCGGCGCCCGTGTTTGACAAGGGCGGCGGCGGTGGGGGCGGCGAAGGCTTCTTGTGGCAGCCGCCGATGGTCAGAACAGCAGCCAGCAGAGCGAGCGAGGAAGGGATGCGGCGGAAAAGTCTATGCACTGGTGTCTCCTCCTAAGGAGTGTTCGTCAAGGACAATAAAGATCGTTACTTCCAGCTCCAGTTGGGCATGGAGTTCGAGCCATCGTGGGTGAGCGCGTGTTGTTCGGTGCCGTCGGCGAGCATGGACCAGATCTCAGAACCGCCGCTTTCGCGCTGAAAGACAATGTGGCGGCCGTCGGGCGCCCATGAAGGAAAGTCGTTGCGGCCGGCATCGTGGGTCAGCTGGGTCCAGCGGCGGCTGGCTACGTCCATGATGTAGATGTCCTGGCCGCCGGGGGCGCCAGGACCGTACTTGCGGTTCCACGCAAAAGCCAGGAACTGGCCGTTCGGCGACCACGACGGCGAGGTCGCGTAGCCGCCATCGGTCATCCGCTGCACGTTGGCGCCGTCGGAATCCATGATGTAGATCTGCGGGAGGCCGGTACGGCCGCTGCACCAGGCAATCTGGGCGTTGGTCTTGGGGTTCCAGACCGGGGAAACATCCGGGCCGCGGAAGTTGGTCAGCCGGTGCGCATTCCCGCCGGAGGCGTCCGCAGTGAAGATCTCCGAGTCGCCACTGGCGCGGTCGGACGAAAAAGCCAGCTTGCCTCCATCGCTCGACCAGGCCGGGGACAGCGTCGTGCCGGCAGGCGAGTTAAAGGCGACCTGGCGGCCAAGCTCGAGCGAGTAGACGCGGATCGACCATCCCTGCTTGCTGAGCGAGGCAAACGCCAGCCGCGAGTTGTCAGGTGAGACACGCGGCGACAGGCTGATCGCGCCCAGGCGGGTGATCTGGCGCTGGCCCTGGCCGTCGTAGTCCATGGCGCAAATCTCTTTGGTGCCTTTGGCGCAGACGTAGTAGATGGTGGTCTCGGCGATGCCGTTGATCCCCCCACCCAGCCGCGCGATGATCTCGTCGGCAAATCGGTGCGCGATGCGGCGCGCGTTTTCGGGGCTGGCCGCGTCGGAGTACTGCTTGCCGAGAACCTGCGGTGACTGCGGATTCTTGGTGTCGTCCAGGTAGCCGGTGACCGAGAGCCGGCCGGCAGACGCCGAGAGGGTGCCGAAGGCCACCATCTCCGCGCTCGAGGGCGCCGCGGCCCAGGCGGAGAGCTGAACGTCCGACTGCGAGCTCGGCATCAGCGGCGGAGCCATCGACTTCGAGACCATGTCAAAGATGCCGGCGTTCTGGAGGTCGGCGTAGAAGGTGGTGTCAAACGAGGTCTTGAGGCTACCGGTATCCGGGTCGGAACTGCCCGGGCGGAAGTCCGCAGCCGCCAGACGGATGCGCTGGGCGCCGAGGTTGGTGCCGGTCCTGACCCAGTCATCCTGAGCATAAAGCGGAGACAAGGAGATCAGCGTGAGCAGCAGAGTGGCAGCGAGTCTTGCAGTTGTCTTCATTGTTCCCTGTGTTTTGATGCCAAGCCCTACGGGATGAGTGCTTTATCTAAAGTTTACCTGCCGGATTGCTCACAGTAGTACGAGACCTGCAGACTGGAACCGGCGTAGCCACTGGGCAGGGAACCATAGGTATCCACCCGCTGCACGGCGCGCATGCAGGATGTATCAAGAGAAGGCGACCCACTTGATTGTGCGATGCGAACCTGGCCCGGCGATCCGCTGCGGTCGACCGAGAAGGTAAGGAAGACGCGCGATCCGGAGGGGGTGCTCGGGTCGACCTCCTGCTTGTACCAGTTCTGCGCGGTCTTGCGCTTGATCACGTCCACGTACCAGGGAAAGCGCGCACCGAAGTCGCCGCCCTGAACGTTGACCTGCGCGCCCGGGGTGGCCTGGGTCATGGACTTCGGCGTCGCCGGCGCCGCTTCACCAAACGTTGCCCGGTCTTCCGGCCTGATCAGGCGCGCATGCTGCGGCGCCGGCTGCGTAGACGGGCGCGCGGGTAGCGGTTGCGGTGGGGCAGGCGCGGTCTTCCTGGGCTCGATCTTCTTGAGCGGCTGCTTGTCTGGAATAGGGATCGAGTTATCGGGCTCCGCGGCCGGAGCTTTCGGTGCCGGCGGCGCGGGCGCCGGGCTGGGCGTCTCCGTGGCGAGCACGCTGTCGGTCTGCTTGACCTCGTCCCGCGGCAGCGGGATGGCCGGCGCAGACGCGACCATGGTCGCCTGGATCGCGCCTTGGGTGGTCGAGTTGTTCCCCCACGTGTTGCCGTGGATCTTCGCCAGCAGAAAGAGATAGAGCGCGATCGAGCCGACCACCGCAAGGTGCAGCAGCACCGAATTCAACGCCGGGCGGCTGAAGGAGTCGAGCTCAAGCTCTGGCGGAATCGTGCGCGGCATGGGCTACTTCCGGGTGCTCTCAAGCGGCTGGGTCACGATGCTGATGTTCGTGATGCCAGCCTGTTTGACGGCGTCCATCACCGAGGCGAAAGCGCCGAAGGGGACTTTCTCATCCGCCCGCAGATAGATCACCTGGTGCGCGGGGTCGGTGTTCGGCTGGCGCAGTCGCCCGGGCAGATCGGCGATGTTGATGGTCTGGTCCCCGAGGAAGACCCGCTGCTCGCGATCAATGGTGACCACCAGGCGCTGCTCGGTGATCTCGCGGACGGTGTGCGTCTTCGGCACCGCAACCTCAATGCCGGACTGCAGCACCGGCGCGGTGAGCATGAAGATCACCAGCAGCACCAGCACCACGTCTACCAGCGGCGTGATGTTGATGTCGGCCAGCGCCGACTGCGTGCGGCCGGAGCTACTGGTGTACGCCACGGAAGGGCTCCCGCTCCGGATATCCCTGCGCGGACGGTTCCTGCGGCGGCCGCAGCGCAAACTCCTCCATGCTGTTCAGCAGTTCACGGGCGAAGTCGTCATTGCGCGCCGAAAACTCGCGAAGGCGCGCGGTGAACTGGTTGTAGGCGACCACCGCAGGCACAGCTACGGCGATGCCGGCAGCGGTGGTGATCAAAGCTTCAGAGACGCCCGGAGCCACCGCCCGCAGGGTCGCCGCGCCGGCCGAGCCCAGCCCATGGAAGGCGTCGACGATCCCCATGACCGTGCCGAATAAGCCAAGATACGGAGACGTGGATCCAATAGTCGCAAGCCATGTCAGGCGACTTTCGAGCACGGTGATCGACTCGCTCGAGGCCGTCTGCGCCGAGCGCTCGAGCGTGGACAGACTGGGTGGTGGCCCGAAGCCGCCGCTCTGCCGCCGGTAAGTCTCATAGACCTCGTCGAAAACCGCGACCAGCGGGCTCGGGCGAAACTGCTCAGAGACCGCGGCAATCTCCTGCAGGCGGGTGGCCTTGCGGAAGGCGCGCAGAAACTTGGTGCTCTGTGCGCGGGCCCGCTTGAACGTCCCCAGCTTTCCGATAATGATCGCCCAGGAGTAGAGGCTGGCGACCAGCAGAAGCGCGAGCACCACCAGCGCCACCGGGCCGCTGTTGTGCAGCATTTCGACCACTGCATTGCCGTGCGCGGCGGGTTCCGGTGCGGCGTCGTCCTGAAACAAGAGAAAGGCCGCAATAAGGGTAGGTTGAGTCATTCGGCGTCCTTCTCAACGTTAGCAGACGCGCGGGAGGTAAGGCAGGTTGCTATAGCACGCTTAGTTACGCATGACTAAGCTCGCGAACCATGACCGGGCTCAAGCTGGCCAGGTCGTCGATGGATCACGTGGAGGCCGCTCTTTGCTTCCCGTACTGCTATCCTGCGCAACAGGGACCACCCGACAACATGCTGCTCGAATTGCGCGCCGAAAATTATGCGGTTATCGACCACGCGGTCGCCGCTTTCGGTCCGGGACTGAACCTGCTGACCGGTGAGACGGGCGCGGGCAAGTCGATCCTGGTCGATGCCCTGGCGCTGCTGATGGGCGGAAGAGCGTCAGCGGACGTGATCCGCCACGGTGCGGAGCGCTCGGTGGTGGCGTGTGTGTTTGAGGCGACTCCGGGGGCCGAGGCCGTGCTTGATGAAAACGGCATCGACGCGCAGGGCTCCGAGGTCATCCTGCGGCGCGAGATCCTGGTGTCCGGCAAGGGGCGCGTCTTCGTCAATAACCAGCCCGCGACGGTGGCCGTGCTGAGGGCGCTCGCGCCCGAACTGGCGCTGGTGCATGCGCAGTCGGAGACCAGCGCCTCCTTTGATGAAGCCCAGCAGCGCGGCCTCGTCGACCGCTTCGGCGGCATTGTGATCGATGGCTGCCAGGCAGCCTACCAGCGCTGGCGCGCGATCGAGGCCAGGCGCAAGGAGCTGGAGCAGGAGGAGCAGGAGCGGCTGCGCGCGCTTGATCTGTGGCAGTTCCAGCATAAAGAGATCGCGCAGGTGGGGCCGCAGCCCGGCGAAGACGAACAGCTGCTGAACGAGCGGCGCGTACTGGCGAACTCGGAGAAGCTGCTGGGCGCCTCGCGGTCGGCTTACGAGCTTCTATACGAAGGGTCGGGCTCCGCCGAAAGCACGCTCACAGCCGCGCTCAAGCAGGTGGAAGAGCTCGCTCGTTTCGAGGCGAAGTTTGCCGGAGCAGTGCAGCAGTTGATCGAGGCCAAGGCAGCGGTCGAAGACGTGGGCGCGACCGTCCGCGACTACGCCGAGACAGTGCAGGCCTCGCCCGAAAGGCTCGAAGAGCTTGAAGATCGCCTGGCAGCGCTCGACCGTCTGAAGCGAAAGTACGGAGCCTCTCTCGAAGAGGTGATCGCCTACGGCGTGCAGGTCGCCGCCAAGATCGCCGAGGTTGAAAACCGCGACGCGATCCTCGAGGACCTGCGCAAACAGAGCGCTGTTGCTGAGGAGTCGTACCGCTCCGCGGCGGCCGCCGTCACCACCGCGCGGAAGGCGGCCGCCGCGCGGCTGGCGAGGTCCGCTGAGGCGCAGGTGAACGACCTGGCGATGAAGGTACGTTTCGCCATCGAAATTTCATCTGACGAGACGCAGTCCGGCTGGACGATGCATGGCTGGGACACGGTTCGCTGCGTGATCTCGACCAACCCCGGCGAGCCGCTGAAGCCGCTTGATGAAGTGGCTTCGGGCGGCGAGATGTCGCGCGTGCTGCTCGGCCTCAAGGTCAGCGTCGAAGAAGGCTTTGCCGCCCGGCCGGGAGTCAAAGGAAAAAAGGCGGTCATAGTCCCGCGCACGCTGGTCTTCGACGAGATCGACATCGGCATCGGTGGCCGCGCGGCCGAGGCCGTCGGGCAGAAACTCAAGGCGCTCTCCCGCTCGCAGCAGGTGCTCTGCGTCACTCACCTGCCGCAGATCGCCGCCTTCGCCGATCAGCATTTCCTCATCGAAAAGGGCGAAAAGGCCGGCCGCACCACGACTTCGGTCAAGCTGCTGACCGCCGGCGAACGCACCGAAGAAGTAGCCCGCATGCTCTCGGGGGCAAAGCGCACGGAAACCTCCATGCGCCACGCGGAGCAGCTGCTCAAGGCTTCAAGGTAGCCTCTACTGCTGCTCCAGTACACGAGACCGATGCTCGTGGTTGCCGCTTCAGGTGCGGCCGACCCACTCGGGGAAGTCGCACACGGTATACTGTCGATTGTGACAGCCACAACAATTCAGATCACTCTTGACCGGGCACGGCCATCCACCAACGCGGGGAAGCACGTTCTGTTGCTCAAGCCCCGCGGCTTCTGCGCCGGCGTCGTGCGCGCGATCGACATCGTAAAAATTGCGCTTGAGGCATTCGGCGCACCCATCTATGTGCGCAAGGAGATCGTGCACAACAGTTTTGTCGTCAATGAGCTGGCGGAAAAGGGCGCAATTTTCGTCGATGACATCGATCAGGTGCCGGAGGGAATGCGGGTCATCTACTCCGCTCACGGCGTGTCGCCGGCGGTGAGGGAGAGCTCGAAAGTAAGGGGCCTCAAGGTGATTGATGCCACTTGTCCGCTGGTCACCAAGGTGCATGTCGAAGCGATCAAGTTTGCCAGGCAGGGCTATTCGCTGGTGCTGATCGGGCATCGCGACCACGACGAGATCGAAGGCACTCTGGGCGAGGCGCCTGATGTTACCCAGGTCGTCTCCTCGGTCGAGGAGGTGCAGGCGCTCGAGGTGCCGGACGCGAGCCGGGTCGCGTACCTGACGCAGACGACGCTCTCGCTCGACGAGGCCCGGGACATCATCCAGGCGCTGAAGGAGAAGTTCCCTCTGATCGCCGGGCCGCACTCTCAGGACATCTGCTACGCAACCGAGAATCGCCAGGTAGCGGTCAAAAACGTTGCCCACCAGGCAGACCTGGTGCTGGTGGTGGGCTCAACCAATAGTTCTAATTCAAACCGGCTGGTTGAGGTTTCGCAAAATCTCAGCACCAACAGCTATCTCATCGACAAGGCCGAAGATATCCGCGCGGAGTGGCTGGAGGGTGTAGGCACTGTGGCGGTGACGGCTGGTGCGTCGGCTCCTGAGATCCTCGTCCAAGGCGTAGTCGAGTTTCTGTCGGCGCGGGGATATGGCGATGTTGAGGAAGTAGAAGTCATGCCCGAGAACGTTCGCTTCGGGCTGCCGCCCGAGATCGCACAGGCAGTGAGTGCGGGCGCTTCAGCTACGGTCTAGAGGCAATGCGGGGTCAAATCTACTAATGAGTACACAGCCAGCACCAAGATTTGGAAACACGGCACCGGCTGCCCCTGAGGGTGGCCGCGTTCGCTTTGGGCGCGTGGACGCAGCACTCAGTGCGGTAGATGCTGCCGTCGTCCGTGCCAAGCAATACGTCTTTGGAACGCAGCACGCGGATGGCTACTGGTGCGGAGAACTCGAAGCCGATCCGATGCTCGAAGCGGATTACATCTTCGGCCACATGCTCCTGGGAACCGGAGATGCGGGCAAAATGCAGCGGGCGATGGCCGAGATCCTGCGCTACCAGAATGAAGATGGCGGCTGGTCGATTTATCCCGGCGGCCCGTCGAACATCTCTCTTTCCGTAAAGTGTTACCTCGCCGGCAAGCTGATGGGGATGAGTGCAGACGAGCCGCGACTTGCGCGGGCTCGAGCATGGATCCTGGCCAACGGCGGTGTGGTTGAGTGCAATACGTTTACGAAGATCTACCTATGTTTTATGGGGCAGTACGAGTACGACGCGGTCCCGGCTGTGCCGCCTGAAATCGTTCTCTTTCCTAACTGGTTCTACTTCAATATCTACGAGATTTCCTCCTGGTCGCGCGCGATTCTTGTACCGCTGTCTATCGCCTATGCCAAGAAACCTTATAAAAAGATCAGCCCGGAGCAGGGAATCGATGAACTGTTTGTAGGTGGGCGCGAGCAGGCCGACCTGCGCCTGCGCTGGGATCGCAAGAAGATGGTCTCCTGGCGAAACTTCTTCCTTTCCCTCGACCGCCTGATGCATTGGGCGGAGCGCGTGCACATTCGCCCCTTGCGCAAGATGGCGCTTAAAAAAGCGGAGCGCTGGATGCTCGAGCGCATGGAGATGTCGGACGGCCTGGGCGCGATCTACCCCGCCATGCTCAACGCGATCATCGCGCTGCGTTGGCTCGGCTACTCGACTGACGATCCGCAGTTTATCCGCGCCATGGATGAGTTTGAAAAGCTCGGCATTGACGAGCCGGAAGGTACCGCCGACTACTCGGAGCCGACCTTCCGCATGCAACCCTGCATGTCGCCGGTGTGGGACACCGCGCAGGCGGTCTTCGCGCTAGGGGAGGCCGGCGTCGCTCGCAATGATCCGCGTCTGCTTAAGGCTGCCGACTGGATGCTCGCGAAGGAAGTGCGGCACCGCGGCGACTGGTCAGTCAAGGTGCCCAGGACCGAGCCGGGCGGCTGGTACTTCGAGTTCAACAACGAGTTCTACCCTGATGTTGACGACACCGCGCAGGTGCTGCTGGCGCTGAACAAGGTCGACAACCCGCGGGAGCGCTACCAGTACGACGTGGCCCACCGCGCGATCGAGTGGATCTTTTCAATGCAGTGCCGCAGCGGCGGATGGGCGTCCTTTGACAAGGACAACACCAAGATGATCTTCGAGGCGATCCCCTTTGCCGACCACAACGCGATGCTGGATCCTCCGTCTGTCGACATCACCGGCCGGGTGCTCGAGGTCATGTCGACCTACGGCTATACCAGCAAGGACAAGCGCATCGAGCGGGCGATCAAGTTCATCTACTCCGAGCAGGAGCCGGACGGCAGCTGGTTTGGCCGCTGGGGTGTCAACTATCTTTACGGCACGTTTCTGGTGCTTCGCGGCTTGGAGTCCATTGGCGTCTGGAATCATGAGCCCGAGATCCAGCAGGCGGCGGAGTGGATTCGCATGGTGCAGAATGCGGACGGAGGATGGGGCGAAAGCTGCCATAGCTACGACGACCCGAATACACGCGGCACCGGGTTGAGCACGCCGTCGCAAACCGCCTGGGGCATTCTTGGACTGCTGTCGGCTGGCGATACTCGATCCGACTCTGTGGCCAAGGGCATACGCTGGCTGCTCGATCGCCAGACTGCCGCAGGCTCCTGGGACGAATCAACCGGAGAAGGACCCCAGCGGCAGGCGCTCTACACCGGCACAGGATTTCCGCGGGTCTTTTACCTCGCTTATCATCAATACCGTGACTATTTTCCCTTGCTGGCGCTGACGAACTACAAGCGTGCGATGGAACGGGAAGCCTAACAGCGCCATCTTCGAGAGGTATTTTTACTATGGCAGTACCTGTATCCCAGGCGTGGACGGTCGCCACCTACATCCTGAAGCAGAAGTGGAGCGGTCGGAAGCGCTTTCCGCTCGTGACCATGCTGGAGCCGCTGTTCCGCTGCAACCTGGCATGCGCTGGGTGCGGCAAGATCCAGTATCCGGCGCACATTCTCAAGCAGGAACTTACGCCGGATGAGTGCTTCAAGGCGGTTGAAGATGCCGGAACGCCGATGGTCTCGATCCCCGGCGGAGAACCTCTGCTGCATCCGCGCATCGATGAGATCGTCGCAGGACTGGTCGCCCGCAAGAAGTACGTCTATATGTGCACCAACGCTCTTCTACTTAAGGAAAAGCTGCACTTATTCAAGCCGAGTAAGTACCTCTCCTTCTCCGTCCACTTAGACGGCCAGCGTGAGCACCATGATTTCTCCGTCTGCCGCGAGGGTGGCTACGACATCGCAGTCGAGGGCATCCGTGCGGCTGTGGCCGCGGGTTTTCGCGTCACCACGAATACCACCCTTTTCGACGGAGCCGACCCCAACTCGGTTCGCGCGTTCTTTGACGAGCTGATGGAGATCGGCGTCGAAGGCATGATGGTGGCGCCCGGTTATACCTACGAGAAAGCGCCCGATCAGAAGCATTTTCTCGGGCGCGCCCGCTCGCGCAGGCTCTTCCGCGCCATCCTGTCCAACCGCAAGAAGACCTGGAAGTTCAACGCTTCGCCCATGTACATGGAGTTTCTGATGGGCAAGCGCGAGTTTACCTGCACCCCCTGGGGCATGCCTGCCTACTCGGTCTTTGGCTGGCAGAAGCCCTGCTACCTGCTGCAGGACGGCTACGCCGACACTTTCAACGAACTGATCGAGACCACCGACTGGGCGAATTACGGAACCGAGTCAGGCAATCCGAAGTGCGCGAACTGCATGGTCCACTCCGGCTACGAGGCCAGCGGCGTCTACTATACCTTCGGTTCGTGGAAAGGCTTGATGGAAACCGCTATGGCTACCCTGTTCACGAAGTATGAAGATCGCGGGGCCCTCGATCTGCTCAACCAGCCGATAGCGGCCACCCATGCAACGCCACTGGTACAGATCGCGAGCCACTCGGATGCCCGGCAGGAGACCACGGTATGACCACCGGCGCGGAAGCGATCACCGGCATGCACATGGACGAGCACGTTGACCCCTCGCAGCTCGAGATTGCCGCCGGACGCGAACGCGAGCAGCTGGAAGGTTGGATCCCTTCGCTCGCCTCCGATGCCGAAATACGCGAGGCACTGGAGAAGGCATTCGATTATCGCGGTGATATAACCCTGACCCGCCGCGACGGCACTCAGCTGGTCGGCTACGTGTTTGACCGCAGAGCCGGGCAGACACTCTCTGATTCAGTAGTCAGGATCATCCCCAGTACCGAGCGCGTGAAGATCTCGGTTCCGTATTCGGACATCGCCGCACTTGCATTTACCGGACGCGACACTGCTGCGGGGAAGAGCTTCGAAGCGTGGGTGAAGAAATACAACGAAAAGAAGGCCGCCGGCGAGAAATCGATTGCCATCACCCCGGAATCTCTCGACTAACTTCCGCTCCAATCAGAACCAAGTTGCCACCGCGAGCGGAAGCAACTTATCTCGTTCGCGGCATACCTTGGGTTGAGTCACGCTCCCGGAGCCTTGGCCGCCAGTATCTCCGGCTTGTCGATCTCCGGCTCACGCACAAACAGGTCTGCAGCTTTGGCAAATAAGGCTTTCGCGATGTCGCCGTTGAGATGCGCATTGCGACCGTCGTCATCGGCGAAGGTGTCGAAGATGCCGTACTTCGACGGACCGATCTTGAGCGCGTACCAGGTCGTGGTGCCGGGCTCCTGCTCCGCCATCGGCTGAGCGGATTTCAAAAACTCCTCTACTTCCGCTTCCTTGCCAGGCTTGGCTTCCATCTGCGCCCAGATCGCGAACTTATCCATGCGTGCTCCTCTTACGACTGTTCTGGGTAGGATGCGGGTTCCGTACAATCCATAGCAGCGATGAAAGTATTTGTGACTGGAGCAACAGGGTTTGTGGGCCTGCATGTTGTGCGGACGCTTGCAGCCGCCGGCTCAGACCTGCGCCTTCTGGTTCGCTCCACCAGCAACCTGCGCTATCTTGACGGACTGGCGGCAGAGACCGTCGTCGGTGACCTTCGGCAACCGGAGTCGCTGCGCTCCGGCATCCGCGGTTGCGATGCCGTGATGCACGTGGCCGCCGACTACCGGTTGTGGGTGCGCGATCCTCAAGCGATGTACGCTGCGAATGTCGATGGCACGCGCGAACTGTTGCGCATAGCGCGCGAAGAACACGTTTCACGTGTCGTCTACACCTCAAGCGTGGCTACCATGGGTTTTGATCGGGCCGGAACCATCGTGGACGAGCAGACACCCGTGTCGCTGTCGGCGATGGTGGGCCACTACAAGCGATCCAAGTTTCTCGCCGAACAGGAGGCGCTGGCTGCCGCTGCCGCCGGGCAGGACGTGATCATCCTCAATCCGACCACCCCCATCGGCGCCTTTGACGCCAAGCCGACGCCGACCGGACGCATCGTTGTGGATTTTTTGAACCGGCGGTTTCCAGCCTACATGGATACCGGCCTGAACCTGGTCGATGTAGACGCCGTGGCGCGCGCACACATGGCGGCGCTGTCGCAGGGTCGAAGTGGAGAACGCTACATTCTGGGCGGAGAAAATCTCACGCTCAAGCAAATCCTCGACAAGATGTCGGCGATCACGGGGATCCCGTCGCCGACGCACAAGGTGCCGGTAGCTGTCGCCATGGTGTACGCCTTCTTTGAGGAATGGATCACCGGCAGGCTTCGCGGTCGGGAGCCGCGCGCCACCGTGGAAGCGGTGCGCATGGGACGGAAGAAGATGTTTGCCTCCTCTGCAAAAGCTGAGCGGGAGCTGGGCTACCAGGTCATCCCGGTGTACACGGCAGTACGTGCGGCGATTGACTGGTTCCGGGCGCATGGCTACGCGCCCACCAAATGAAGATCGGCATCGTGGCAGCGCTCGACGGCGAGTTGCGGCCGCTGGTGCGTGGTTGGTCGCGCGCCGGCAAACTCTATCGCGGCAACATAGGCGGCGCGGAGTGCTTCGCCATTGCGGCGGGGATGGGCGCTCCCGCTGCAACGCGCGGCGTAGAGCAACTGTTTGCCGCCGCGTGCACGCTCGATGCACTTCTATCGGTAGGCTGGGCAGGCGCGCTGGTAAGTGATCTGCGAGCGCCGTCTGCTGTGACGGTCAGCGAGGTGGTCGAGAGCCGCACAGGTGAGCGCTACCTTATCGAACCCTTAGGCGGATCCACCCTGGTGACAACAGACCGCATCGTCCTGCATAAAGAGAAGCAGGCACTGGGGCCGCGCTATCACGCCTCCCTGGTGGACATGGAAGCGGCGACGGTGGCGCGCCTGGCACGTGCGCGAGACGTACGCTTTCTCTGCGTCAAGGCCATCTCGGACGATGCGGAGAGCAGGCTTCCGGACTTCAACCGCTTCACCGATGCCTCCGGCCAACTGAGGACGACCCCGCTGGTTGCCCACGTCATTCTGCGACCTGTTTCGTGGGGTCCCCTGATCTTGCTTGGGATCAACAGCAAGCGTGCCGCCCAGGCCCTCGCGCACGAAGTACCTAAGTGTCTCAGGGGCGCAGGCTTGATATCCTGACAACATGGCAACACTGATGGACAGCCCGGTCTCTCGCCGTCTCCGTTCGATTCCGGCGACGATGCAGGCAGCCGTGTACCGCGGCATCAGTGACGTTCGCGTGGAGCAGGTGCCGGTGCCGGAGATTGACTCGGGCGAAGTGTTGATCCGTGTGGAAGCCTGCGGCATCTGCGGTACGGACCTCAAGAAAATTCACTCCGGCTCGCATAAAGCGCCTCGCATTTTCGGGCATGAGACCGCCGGCATCATTGCGGCGGTAGGTGACGACGTGCGCGGCTTCGCGGTCGGTGAACGGGTGATGGTCTTTCACCACATTCCTTGCGGGCGCTGCTACTACTGCCGCAAGCGGACCTTTGCGCAGTGCGCGACTTACAAGAAGGTGGGCTGCACCGCCGGGTTTGAGGCAGCAGGCGGCGGTTTTGCCGAATATGTGCGGGTGATGGACTGGATCGTCGAGCGCGGGCTGGTCAAGGTTCCCCAGGGTGTGCCATTTGAGCAGGCCGCGTTTGTCGAGCCTGTGAACACCTGCCTCAAGGCGGTCAAGTCGCTCGCGCTGGCTGCGGATGAGACTGTTCTGGTGATCGGCCAGGGGCCCATCGGGATCATCCTTGCAGCGCTGGCCGCACGCACCGGCGCCACTGTGTACACGTCGGACCTCTACACGGAGCGGCATGCCGTTGCCTCCGGCTTCGGACTACGGCACCCGATCGATGCAGCCAACGAGGATGTTGTGGCGCGCATGCAGGAGGCGACCGAAGGCCGCGGCGCGGATGCGGTGCTGCTGGCTGTCGCCGGCGACGCGCTCATCCAGACTGCAATGGACGCTGCGCGTCCCGGAGGTCGTGTGATGCTCTTCGCCCAGACCCAGCACGGCGAAGCGCCTGTCGATCCGGCCGCGGTCTGCATGGATGAGAAGGCGCTGCTCGGCAGCTATTCGGCGTCGGTCGAGGTGCAGGATGAGGGCGCGGAGCTGGTGTTCAGCGGCTACCGGCGCGGCTTTGATCTGACGCGGCTGATCTCCCACCGCTTCGGCCTGGACCAGGTAGAAAAAGCGATTCACATTGCGTCGAATCCGAGTTCCGACTCGATGAAGGTCTTTCTTTCTCCCGGGCGTTGAGCAGGCTCTGTCACGCGAGGCCGGCGGCTTCTACGCCTGCAATCTGAGAAAATACGAAGTGACGATGAAGACAGAGATGGACGCTGCTGTGCTCCACGGCGCAGAAGACCTGCGCATCGATCGCGTGGACGCGCCCGATCCCGGCACCGGCGAGGTGGTCCTGCGCGTGGCCGCAGCTCTGACCTGCGGTACCGACCTGAAGGTCTTTCGACGCGGGTATCATGCGCGCATGCTTACGCCGCCCATCCCCTTCGGGCATGAGGTTGCCGGCCACATCCATGCTGTCGGCGACGGAGTTGCCGGCTTTCGGGAGGGCGACTTAGTCGTCGCGCTCAACTCTGCTCCTTGCGACGAGTGCTTCTGGTGCGCGCGCGGGCAGGAAAACCTTTGCGACGACCTGCTATTCATGAATGGCGCCTACGCCGAGTACCTGCGGGTGCCCGCGCGGATCGTTCAAAAGAACATGCTTCCTGTGCCCGGGCACATCCTCGCGCAGCATGCCGCTTTAACCGAGCCGCTTGCGTGTGTGCTGCGCGGGCTTGAGGAGAGTGGTCTGCGCTCTGGGGACTCGCTCGCGGTGCTCGGCGCTGGTCCCATCGGATTGCTCTTTGTGCATGCCGCGGCACTCGCCGGTGCCGAGGTGATCTCCATTGCGAAACATCCGGAGCAGGAGGCGGCGGCGCTTCGCCTGGGCGCGAAGTACGTGGTGCGTTCTAACCATCCGGACTTGGTCGCCGCTGTCCGTGCGCTGAGTCCAAGTGGACGCGGCGTAGACGTTGCGATAGAAGCCGTGGCCAAGCCGGCGACCTGGCAGCTGGCGATACATCTTGCGCGGCGCGGAGGCGTGGTGAATTTCTTCGGCGGCCCGCCGAAGGGCACTGTCGTCGAGCTGGACACCAACCTGCTGCACTATAGCGATCTCACCCTGAAGGCCAGCTTCCACCACACGCCGTCGACGGTACGTCGCGCGTTTGCGCTGATCTGCTCCGGGAAGTTCATGGCTTCGGAGTTCATCACCGGCAGCGCCGCCCTCAGAGACGTGGTAAGCGTCTATCAATCGATGCATGCAGGTCGCGACAGCGGGATCAAGACGGCAATCATCCCATGACCCAGGCCATGAGCAAGGTCGACGCGCTTGTTGACCAGGGCTGGGCGGCGCTGCCCGCGGGGTATCGCATGCCGGCGCAAACGCCGACGCTAGCCGAGGCGCAAGCCTGGTGTCAACGACTGACCGAAACGCACTACGAAAATTTCCATGTCGCGTCCTGGTTTCTGCCGGCGCGCCTGCGCAAGCATTTCCACGCGATCTACGCCTACTGCCGCGTCTCCGATGATCTTGGCGACGAGGTCGGCGACCGGGAGCAGTCGCTGGCTCTGTTGGACTTCTGGAAAACGCAGCTGGACGCCTGCTATGGAGAGACCGCATTGGGTGGACCGCTGCATCCGGTCTTCGTCGCACTGGGTGAGACGATTCGCGCCTGCGCGATTCCCAGGACGCCGTTCGCGGACCTGCTGGTCGCCTTCAGGAGCGACCAGGGCCACGTCCGCTTTGAGACCCTCGATGAGGTGATGGGCTACTGCCGCTACTCGGCGAACCCGGTGGGCAGGCTGGTGCTCTACACCGCCGGCTACTCCGACCCGGAACGCTTCGCGCTCTCTGACTGGACCTGCTCCGCGCTGCAGCTGGCGAACTTCTGGCAGGATGTGCGCCAGGACTACGCGCGCGGCCGCGTCTACCTGCCGCGCGAAGACATGGAACGCTTTGGTGTAAAGGAGAGCGTGCTCGCAGGCGACGTAGCCACGCCCGAGTTCCTCGGCCTGATGCGCTACGAAGTGATGATGGCGCGATCCATGTTCGGGAAGGGCTTGCCTCTGATCCAGATGGTTGACCGCGAACTTGCTGTCGACCTGGACCTTTTTTCGCGCGGCGGACTCGAGATACTGAATGCGATTGAGCGTCAGGGCTGCGACGTGTTGAAGGCGCGTCCGGTCATCTCCAAGCCGCGCAAGGCTGCGCTGTTGGTGCGCGCGCTCACCGGCGCGGTGGCAGGCCGCTTGCGATGACCATAGCCGAGGCGTATCGCGTGTGCAGGCAGACGGCGCGGCGAGAAGCAAAGAACTTCTACTATGCGTTTCTCGCGCTGCCCGAAGCCAAGCGCAATGCTATCTGCGCGGTCTACGCCTTCATGCGCTTTGCAGACGATCTTTCCGACGACGAGTCTGTGCCGCACGCAACCCGCCGCATGCATCTCGACACGTGGATGGAAGCCTGGCGGCATGCGGCCGCGGGCGGGCCGACCGAGGATCCTGTCTTTCTCGCGCTCAACGATGCGCGGCGACGGTTCCTCATCCCTCTTGATCTTCTGGAGCAGCTGGTTGAAGGTACCGCGATGGACCTTGCGCCTCGCGCGGCTGCGCTTGAGACTTACGCGACGTTTGCCGATCTCTATCACTACTGCTACCTGGTGGCGTCGGTGGTCGGCCTGGTGTGTATCCGGATCTTCGGCTACAGCGACCCCGCCGCCGAGCACCTGGCGGAAGAGCTCGGGGTCGCGTTTCAAATGACAAATATCCTGCGGGACGTGGGCGAAGATGCTGGCCGCAAACGTGTCTATCTGCCGCTTGAGGATCTGGCTGCGCACGGTGTCACCGTTGAGGCGCTTCTTAGCGGAAGAATGACCGAGGGGTTGCGCGCGGTGCTCGCGTTCGAGGCGCAGCGCGCTGGCACGTACTATCGAGCGGGCGCGGCGCTGGTGCCGATGATCTCGCCCGACAGCCGGCCGGCTCTCACAGTCTTGATACGCATCTACCATCGGCTGCTGTTGCGTATCCGGGCCGCGAATTATGAGGTCCTCGCGCAGCGCATCAGCGTGCCCACCTGGGAGAAGCTGCTGATCCTCGGGCGTGGGATGGGGTGCACGGCTCTGATTCGGATGGGCGCGGCGTGAAGACCGTCACCATCATCGGCGCGGGCGTTGCCGGACTGGCGGCGGGCTGCGCCCTCGCCGATGCAGGCTGGCGCGTTCGTATCCTCGAGCGCCGCCCCTACGTCGGCGGACGCGCATCCTCCTACCTGCATCCCGGCGTGGGCGAGGTCATCGATAACTCGCAGCATCTGCTGCTCGGTTGCTGCACCAATCTCCTCGACCTGTACAGCCGCCTGGGCGCGCTCTACCAGGTGCGCTGGTACTCGGACTTCCACTATCTCGAGCCGGGCGGCAGGCTGAGCGTGCTTGCGCCTTCAAGCCTGCCGGCGCCGCTCCACACCTCGCTCGCCTTCCTCCGGATGCGTTGTTTTTCGCCCGCCGACAAGCTCGGCATTGCGCGCGGCCTGCTGCCGTTCCTTCGCGAAGTGCCTCCCGATTCCAATGAGACCTTCGCGGCATGGCTCGACCGCCACGGCCAAACCGAGCAGGTGCGTAGGCGCTTCTGGGAACCGATCCTTGCCTCAGCACTCAATGAGGATTTCACCCGCATGTCCGTCTCCTCGGCCGGCCAGGTCATCCATGAGTCCTTCCTCCGCTCACCTGCCGCCGGGCGCATGGGCATTCCGCTCGAGCCGCTGAGTGTGCTCTACGGGCGTGCCGTCGACTACATCCGCGCGCGCGGAGGCGAGCTCTGCCTGCGCGCCGCGGCAAATAGCTTCACCCGCAACCCAGATGGATGGAGGGTCTCAGCCAGCGTCGAGAACACGCCGCGAACCTTCGCCAGTGACACTGTGGTGCTCGCCCTGCCATTTGAGGCCATGCTTGGACTGCTGCCGGTGCTTCCGCCCGCGCCCGAAGCCGACGCTCTGCGTACCCGGCTCGATCGCTTTGAACACTCGCCTATCACCGGCGTTCATCTCTGGTTTGACCGTGAAATCACCCGCTTGCCGCATGCCGTGCTGCTCGACTCGTCCATTCAGTGGATGTTCAACCGCAGTGTCATCGAAGCGCCCGAAAAGCGAGACGCTTCGCGCATCGAACTGGTGGTAAGCGCGTCGCGGCGGCTCACGCCCATGTCGCGGGAGGCGATCATCGACCTGGCGATGGAGGAACTGAGCTGGTTCTTTCCCGTCCTGCGGGAAGCTCAGCTGCGCAAGGCAGCGGTGACCAAGGAGGTTCGCGCGACCTTCTCCGTGCTGCCGGGCTTGACTGCCCTGCGGCCGGCTCCGCAGAGTCCGTGGGAAGGCATATTCCTCGCCGGAGACTGGACCTCGACCGGCTGGCCTTCCACGATGGAAGGCGCCGCGCGCAGCGGGTATCGGGCAGCCGAGGCAGTGACAGGCGAAAGCTTTGTGGTGCCGGACCTTGCGCCGACGGGACTGATGCGATGGCTGGCAAATTAAGGAGTTCGCATGAATGAGGTGATGATTGAGGACCACGGGTTGATCGGCAACCTGCGGTCGACAGCGTTGGTGAGTGTGGAAGCCGAGATCGACTTCTACTGCTTCCCGCAGTTTGATTCGCCGAGCGTGTTTGTTGCTCTGCTCGATCGGGAAAAAGGCGGATCGTTCCGCATGGATCCGCAGATGGAGAACAAGCGAACCAGGCAGCTGTACCTGCCGGATACCAACATCCTGCTGACGCGCTTCCTTTCCGATGACGGCGTCGCCGAGATCATGGACTTTATGCCCATGGGCGTAGCTGACCCTGTCGGTCGCCCGCCTGCTCCTCTGCCGGAGAAGCTCGTGCACCCGCAGGCGCAGGATGCTCCGCCAGACAAGCTCGAGAAGCAGCAAAGCCAGGCCGACCCGGCAACCCTGCAGAAGCCCGATGACGGCGAGGCCTACATCCACCAGATCATCCGCATCGTGCGGGTGATCAAGGGGGAGATCCGCTTCAAAATGCGCTGTGCGCCGCGCTTCAACTACGCGCGCAGTGGGCACACCGTCGCTCGCGAGGGGGATGCACTGTGTTTTGCTCCGGAATCGAACACCTGCCCGTCCATGGCGCTGCATGGAACCGTGCCTCTCGAGATCGATGGACAGGATGGGACCGCGGAGTTCGTGCTGCGAGCCGGGGAGCTGGCATCCTTCGCCTTCGGCAACGTTCCCGAAGACGCGCAGACACGCACCAATCTGCTCGACCATGACCGCGTCGACCAGCAGTTCCGCGAAACGACCAAGTTCTGGCGCACCTGGCTGGGCAAATCAAAATACAGAGGCCGCTGGAGAGAGATCGTCGATCGCTCGGCGCTCCTGCTGAAACTGCTCTGCAGCCGTGAGTACGGGTCCGTGGTAGCGGCACCTACCTTTGGCCTGCCGGAGCAGATTGGCGGAAGCCGCAACTGGGATTACCGCTATACCTGGCTGCGCGACTCCTCCTTCACGCTCTATGCCTTCATGCGGCTTGGCTTTACCGAGGAAGCGGACGAGTTCATCCGCTGGCTGCGCCAGCGCATGCTCGACACGCAGTCCAATGACGGTCCGCTGCAGGTGATGTACGCCATCGACGGTGTCACGGACTTATCTGAGATCGAGCTCGACCATCTCTCCGGTTATAAGAACTCAAGACCGGTGCGGATCGGCAATGGGGCCGCCAAGCAGCTGCAGCTGGATATTTACGGCGAGCTGCTCGATGCTCTTTACCTGTCCAACAAGTATGCGCAAGCCAGTTCGCACGATGGCTGGAACCGGCTGAAGCAGGTCATGGCATGGTTGTCTGCGAACTGGCAGCGGCCCGATGAAGGCATCTGGGAGGTGCGCGGCGGCCGTCAGCACTTTCTCCACTCCCGCCTGATGTGCTGGGTCGCGTTCGACCGGACCCTGCGCCTGGCAGACAAACGCTCGCTGGCCGGCCCGGTGGCCGAATGGCGTCAGACGCGTGACAGCATCAGGGAGGAGATCTTCAACGAGTATTGGAACGAGGACATGCAGTCCTTTGTGCAGGTCAAGGGTGGCCGCACGGTCGATGCCTCGCTGCTGCTGATGCCGATGCTGCGCTTCATCTCGCCCACTGACCCGAGGTGGCTTTCCACGTTGAAGCTGATTGAGGAGCGCCTGACCGAAGACAGCCTGGTGTACCGTTACGTGAATGTGCCCCTGTCGAACGCGGGCGAGGCGCATTCAGCAGGGGAAGCGGCGCCAGAGAAGCTCCTCGACGGCCTTGAAGGCCGGGAGGGTAGCTTTACGGCATGTTCCTTTTGGCTGATCGAGTGCCTGGCCCGCTCAGGCCAGCTCGACAAGGCCAGGCTCCTCTTCGACAAGATGCTGGGGTACGCGAACCATCTGGGCCTCTACGCGGAGGAGCTGGGTTCGGGCGGCGAGCACCTCGGCAACTTCCCCCAGGCGTTCACACACCTCGCGCTCATCTCCGCGGCCACCTACCTGGACAGGAAGCTTTCAGGCAACGGCCCGACGGAGTGGGAGTAAGCGCGTTGGCCAGTGCTATCCGGTGGGCCACGGACGACGATGGCGTGATCACCGGCGTCCACACGACGCTGCGCGGCATGGAACTGCTGAACACGCCGCTGTTGAATCGCGGCACCGCCTTCCATGCCGAATATCGGGACACCTTCCAGCTGCACGGGCTCCTGCCCCCGCACGTCGTTACGCTTGAGCAGCAGATAGGCCGTTTGTATCGCGCGTACTCCGAGCAGGGCAGCGACCTGCAGAAACACGTCTTCCTCCGCCAGCTCCAGGACCGCAATGAGGTGCTGTTCTACGCGCTGGTGGAGGCCCACATTGCGGAGATGATGCCCATCATCTACACGCCCACCGTTGCGCTCGGCTGCTCCCAGTTCTCGCGCCTGTACACCAAGCCGCGGGGCCTCTTTCTCTCCTACCCGCTGCGTGCGCGCATGCAGCAGATGCTTGAAAGCCGGCCACAGAGCGAGGTTGACGTGATCGTCGTTACCGACGGCGAGCGGATCCTCGGCATAGGCGATCAGGGTGTGGGCGGCATGGGTATTCCCATCGGGAAGCTGGCCATATATTCGCTGCTGGGCGGCATCCATCCCGCGCGCACGCTGCCGATTGTGCTCGATGTCGGCACCAATCGGCCGGAGCTGCAGGTGGACCCCTTCTATCTCGGCTGGCGGCACGAGCGCATTGAGGAAGACCAGTACTTCGAGTTTGTCGACGAGTTCGTCTCCGCAGTGAAGGTCGCCATGCCCCGTGTCCTGCTGCAGTGGGAGGACTTCGCGCGCCGCCATGCGCGGCCCATCCTCGATCGCTATGCGGACGAGCTGTGCACCTTCAATGACGACATCCAGGGGACGGCCGCGGTGGTGCTCGGCGCCATCTACGCCGCGCTTCACACGACCGGTCGCAGGATGCGCGACCAGAGGGTCGTGATCGTCGGTGCGGGAGGCGCAGGTACCGGGGTCGCCGAGTACCTGCTGGCGGCCATGGTCGAGGACGGCTTAGACGAGGTGGTCGCACGCAGTCGCTTTTTCCTGGTGGATGCAGAAGGGCTGGTTCGTGTCGGCGACCCGCAGCTGAGTTCGGCGCAGAGAAAATTCGCGCAGACGGCTGCAGTGACCGGACGGTGGAGCGAGGGAGAGAAAAGTTCAGGGTGGACCCTGCGGGAAGTGGTCGAGCGCGCGCAGCCGACCATTCTCATCGGCGTCTCCACTCAGGGCGGTCTCTTCGATGAGGGCGTTGTGCGGGCCATGGCCCGGCATGTTGAACGGCCGATCATCTTTCCACTGTCGAATCCGACCTCCTGCGCGGAGGGTTTGCCGGAGCAGATTCTTGAGTGGACCGCAGGCAGTGCCCTGGTGGCGACCGGCGCGCCCTTCGGCCCGGTGGAGTGCCGCGGGCGCAGCGTTCCCGTGGCCCAGGTGAACAACTTCTACATCTTTCCAGGCGTCGGTCAGGGCGTGGCGGCGGTCAAGGCGCGGCGAGTGACAAACGCCATGCTCTTTGACGCGGCGCGCGCTCTGGGACGCTGCTCGCCGGCTATCGGCCACAAGGATGCAGCGCTGCTGCCTGCAGTCGAGGACATGCAGGAGGCGGCGATCCCGATCGCCGTCGCGGTCGCCTCTCGCGCGGTGGCGGATGGCCTGGCGCCCTCACCCGGAGCCAGGGACCTCGAAGCGTTGATCCGTCGCCGCTATTGGCGTCCGCGGTATCCCGAGATCATCGCTGAAGACGGCTGCAGCTGATGCGCCGTGATCCGGGACGTTGGACGATAGGAGACGAAGTCTCAATGTAACCGGAAGAAAGTGTTCTGCAACTCCAAGGCTATCCACCTTCACTGCCATGCATCGATCTCCTACAGGAGGAGATCGATGCCCGAGACAAAATCAGAATCAGAAAAGAAAAAACCTGCAAAGAAGGCGTCCGCTGCCAAGAAGACGCCCGCAAAGAAGAGCGTTTCGCTGAAGAAGTCAGGCAAGGATCCGAAGGGCGGCCTCACTGCTGAGGGCAGGCGAGCCTACAACCAGGCTACCGGCGGCAACCTGAAGCCCGGTGTTCAGGGCGAGGCGGATACACCGGAAAAGAAGAAGCGCAAAGGGTCCTTCCTGACGCGCCACTTTACCCATCCTCAAGGCCCGGTAATCAAGGACGGAGAGCCGACCCGGCAGGCTCTTCAGGCTGCTGCCTGGGGCGAACCCGTTCCCAAGACCACCGCAGACGAGAAGAAGCTGGCCGCCAAGGGCCGCAAGCTGCTCGCGGAGTACCACACCGAGCAAGACGGCACTCCAGCCAAAAAGTGACGGGTACTACTTGAGCCGCGGTTCGGGAGGCGCCTCCGCCTCAGCGGTCAGGCGCGTCTGCTTGAGGGCGGCGAGAACCACGGTTCGGCGGTTCTCCGGCGCATCCGTTGCTAAATACGCTTCCATCTGAACCATCGCATCCTGCCACCGATGCGCCAGTTGCAGGGCGTTTGCCCGGAGCAAATGGGCATCACTAAATGAGGGTGGCGCCTTCGCTAGGGCCAGCTCGCTCCAGTGCAGCGCGCCCTCTACGTTGCCCAGCCCGACCTGCGCGCGCGCCATCTCGTACTTCGCCTGCCAGCTGTTCGCCTCGTCGCCCTGCAGATTTTCCATCAGCACGTCAGCATCGTGGTAGCGCTCCAACCCGTTGTAGGCACCGGCCAGCAGGGTTTGCGACCAGGCGATCGAGGGTTCAATCTGCCGGGCAAGCAGAGCGTCGTCGATGGCTGCCTGGAAGCGTTTCTCGGCGACGCCCCGGGCCGCCCGCAAGAGGTACGCCTCGGCAAATCGCGGCGCGATTGAAAGTGCCTTGTCGATCTCCTCCGCGCACTGATCTTCATGCTTCGCCCTTGCTGCGGCCTGCGCCTTTGCATAGTGCTTCCATGCTTTCGCCGGAACCTTCAGCGAGGCAACTGAAATGGCGCTGAGAGGACGGCTGGCGCTGGCATCTTGGACCTGGGCTGTGAGCGTGCATGGGCCGAGTAAACCCGTAACACAAAGGAAAAACACAATGGCTAAGCGCATCGAAAGCTCCCGCAAGTGAATGCGAGACTAGTCGAGCGGGTGAAGGGGGGTCAGCATTACGGATGTAAAGGAAAAACTCTAAAGTCATCCAAATCCCGGTACGGGAATCAGCGGGACAGCAGAGCGACACCCACGCAGACGCACAAGGCGGCCATCCAGCGGCGGCGGTCAACGTTCTCCTTAAGGAAGAACTTTGCCGCCAGGGCATTGGTCACAAAAGTGAGCGAGGCGGATGCCGGAGCCACGAGGCTTACCTCCGCGTGGCTGAGCGCAAAGAGCAGGGAGAAGAAACTCAGCGCCATCCCGGTGACCCCGCAGAGAAATCGCAGATCGGTGACCGTCGCCAGGGCTGCGGCCACCAGACCGCGCCTGGCTCGCACGGCATCAAGATCAATGCGGCGCATGGCAGAGGCCATCAGCAGATCGCCGATAGTGGCAAAGAGCACGATGCTTGCGACCATCAGCGCTACCGCCCACCCGGCACTCTTCACTTGGCCCTTCCCGAATATGCCACAGTTTCGGCTACAAGGGCCTCGGCAGGAACCAGCTGCACGTGTTCTGTATACGAGTCACCGCGCGCGACGAAACCGACGCCGGCCGTGATCAGCGCAATTCCTGCCCATCGCCAGGGTGTGAGCTGCTCATGCAGCCAGAAGCGAGAGAGCAGCGCGATGATGACATTGCCGATCGAGGTGGTGGGAAGGACATAGGTGAGATCGGCCCACGATAGGGCGCTCAAGTAGGAGGCAAAGAACACGATCAGCATCAGGATGCCGACGGCAACGTAGGGCGTGGCCACGGCGTGCACCAGCGCGCCGATGTGATCGAGCGAAACCGGGCCCAGACGCTTCATCCCGATCGCGAGCAGCGTGTCGCCAAGGGGTGCAGCAATGGCTACGATGGCGAGGACCAGGTAGCGGCCGGGCGTCATGCTCGATTGGCTCATGCGATGGGTGCTGCGATCTGACGCGTACTAGGCCCCGACGCTGGCGGTCTTGCGTGCCTCCGTAGCCTTGTCGGAGCGGGTCTGCTTGACGATCTTGTTGCGCTGGGACCGAAGCTTTAGAAACGACTTGGCCTCGACATAGAGACGCGGCACATCGCGGTTCACAATTGCCTTCCAGACCACGCGGGCTGCTGCCTTCGGACGGAAGTAGTACTCGTCGTAAAATCGGTGCACCATCTCCAGAACGTACTCGGTCGGCAGCCCGGGATACTCGATGTGAGCAAGCTGGTGGCCGCCCTCGTCGACCATAGCGGCCTCGTTGGTGATAAAGCCGTTCTGCTTGGCGAAATCGTAGAACTCCGTCCCCGGAAAGGCGTGCGCGATCGAGACCTGAATGGTCTCGCAGTCCAGCGTCTTGGCGAAGTTGATGGTGTTGCGGATGGAGGCCTCGGTCTCGCCCGGCAGCCCGAGAATAAAGTCCCCGTGAACGACCAGCCCGAGCTTGTGGCAGTCGCGCGTAAAGTCGCGCGCTCGCTCGACCGTGGCGCCCTTTTTGATGTTCTTGAGGATCTGCGGGTCACCCGATTCGTAGCCGACGATGAGCAGGCGGCAGCCTGCTTCCTTCATGGCTTTCAACGTTTCATAGCTCGTAGTCACGCGCGAGGTGCAGGACCAGGTCAGCCCCAGCGGCTTGAGCTTCTCGCACAGCTCGATCGTGCGCGGCCCGTTGATGTTGAAGGTGTCATCGTCGAAAAAGAACTCCTTGACGTTGGGGAAGAGCTCCTTGGCGTGCGCCATCTCCGCTGCCACGTCGTCGGTGGAGCGCTTGCGCCAGGCATGGCCGGAGAGCGTCTGCGGCCAAAGGCAAAAGGTGCACTGCGCCGGGCAGCCGCGCGTCGAGTAAAGCGCGACATAGGGGTGCAGCAGGAACGGGACGTTGTACTTGGTGACATCAAGATCGCGCTTGTAGATGTCCGTGACCCAGGGCATGTCGGGCTTGTCGAGCTTCTCAATCTGCGGGCGATCCGGATTGTGCACGATGCGCCCGTCGGCGTTGCGGTAGCTGACGCCTAGGATCTCATCGAGCGGCTTGCCGTTCGCGTATTCGACGACCGAAAAGTCGAACTCGCGCCGGCAGACGAAGTCGATCGCCGCGCACTCGTTCAGAGCCTTGTCCGTATCTGT
>CAXUND010000027.1:0-35249 GCA_964252445.1 uncultured Acidobacteriaceae bacterium
GACGACGCAGAATGGAGTTCCGCTCGGCGACAAGAACATGCACGGAACCTGCCTCGTCAAGACCCTTGTATCGGCTGTCAGTACGATAGGAAAGGGCCATCTTGTATCGATCCTCTCGAGAGTCGAAAGTCCAGGCCTCCACCCTGTAGGAATGGCGACTGAAATGCGCTTCACCCGTTCTCCAGACGAAGTCTGCTAGCACAAGGATCGGATATGCCGAGGCGCCTGGCACCTCCCACATCGCCCTGTCGCTCTGGTTTGTGACTGCGACATACGGTAATAAGTTCACAATCCTGCCGCCCCTCGCGGCCTCCTCGTACCTGAGGACCGTGATCCGTTCGAGCGTACCGCTTCCGCCGCCCGAGAAAGTGGAGGCAAAGAAGACCCACGAACCTCCTCCAGGCACCGGTAACCGCTCCGATCGAGGGTCCAGACCAAATTCATAGATAACCTTACCCGAGGCCGGAGCTTGTTCCTGCGGCATCTGGTAGCAGATTCTGGCCACGTTCGATACGCAGAGCTTTGCCCCGGAGGTTGGAAGCCCGTCGGGGTCGAGCTGGCCCGGGCTAAGTGTGAAGCGTGGGAACTGTCGCGAAATCGGCGCTTTCGGCTGCTGGGCGGACGCCAGAATCGCGACGGATCCAAGCAGAACTACTAACGCTTGTCGACTCAGCCTCACTCGGCCATGGACCATGATGGCAAGCATAATTACCCTGCCAGCCGTCCGCTACTCGACGCCCGTCTTCGCGATGATCCCCAACTCCGTAAGGCTGTTCACAAAGAACTGCATCGCCAGCGCCACCAACAGGAGACCCATGATGCGCACCAGGATGCGGATGCCCGTCTCGCCCAGTACCCGCCGCAGCCGATCGGCTCCGCTTAGCACGCCAAAACTGGCAATGGCGGTGATGCCGATCGATGAGAGGATCGCCAGCATCTGCCACAGGCTGGGCGACTGCCCTACCAGCACCATCACGCTTGAGATCGCGCCCGGACCGGCCAGCATGGGAATACCGAGCGGCACGATTCCGGCGTCTTCCTTGGCCGCGGCTTCGACCGTATCGCCGGACGCTTCCTGGGTGGGTGAGCGCTTCGCCTCCAGCATGTCGATGCCGATCAGCAGCAGGATGAGCCCGCCGGCGAGCTCAAAGGCGGGCAGCTTGATCGAGAACATGGCGAAGATGTATTTGCCCGCCAGCGCGAACGACGACAGCACGATAAACGCAGTCAGTGAGGCCTTCCCGGCCATGCGGCGACGACGCCTGGCATCGGTGCCGGCGGTGATGGCGATAAAGGATGGTATGGCCGCAAACGGGTCCACCAGGAAGAAGATCGAGCTCAATGCCAGCAGCGAAAACCGCACGTAGGCGGAGGAGTGGAACTCGTGAAAGGCTGCGCTGGCCGGCCCAAAGATGTACGACAACAACATGACCAAAACACTACTCCTGAAAGAGGAAGGCGCACAGAAAACGCATGTGCGCCTTGCTTGAAAGGTATGAGCGGCAGGGTGTAGCCAGCTGCGCCTTATAAGTAGATTCACCAGCCGCGGGCACGATGCAACGACGGCACCTTTGTACTGTTCTGCTCCAGCTATCTGGCTCAAACCGTCATCTGCAGCCGCTATAATCGCGCTTTGGACTTGAGGAGCTCCCGATGCCTATCGAACCTACCGCGCATATCTGGAAAAACGGCAGCCTCATCCCCTGGGAAAAGGCGCAGATCCACGTGATGAGCCACGTTGTTCACTACGGCTCGTCGGTCTTTGAAGGCGTTCGCTGCTACACACAGCCGCATGGCGCAGGCGTCTTTCGGCTGCCGGAGCATATGCAGCGCCTGCTTGACTCGGCCAAAATCTACCGTATGCATGTGCCCTACTCGCTTGATCAGCTGTGCACCGCTGTGGTCGATGTGGTGGAGGCAAACGGCGTCGCGCCCTGCTACATTCGTCCGCTAATCATCCGGGGCTACGGCGAGATGGGTGTAAACGGAAAGAACTCGCCGATCGATGTATACGTCGCGAACTTTCCCTGGGGCAAGTACTTCTCGGCCGAGCATGGGGGCGCCGACGTCTGCATCTCCTCGTGGAATCGCCTGGCGCCGAACACCATGCCTTCGCTTGCCAAAGCCGGGGCCAATTACATGAACTCGCAGCTGATCCGCATGGAGGCGGACGCGAACGGCTATGCCGAAGGCATTGCCCTTGATGTCAACGGCTACCTTTCCGAAGGCTCGGGCGAGAACCTGTTCATCGTTCGTAACGGCGTCCTCTACACCTCCCCGCTCGCAAACTCCGTGCTTTCCGGCATCACCCGCGACGCCATCCTTACACTGGCGCGTCACCTTGGCATACCGGTGATCGAGCAGGCGTTGCCGCGCGAGTTGCTCTACATCTGCGATGAGGCCTTCTTCACGGGCACCGCGGCCGAGGTCACGCCGCTGCGGTCGGTTGATCGCATTGTGATCGCAGACGGCAAGCCCGGCCCCATCACCCAGCAGATGTCTGAGGAGTTCTTCGGCATCGTCAACGGCATCAAGCCGGATCGCTTCGGCTGGCTTACCCCGGTCAAGGTAGCGGTGGAACAGGCAGCCACTGTCTAGGCCGATCTGGATGGCCGACATCGATGACCGATAAAGTTCTGCGCTGATCAGCCGGGAGCGGCAAGGCTCCCGGCTTTTTTCCTGCCCAAATTGGGCAGCGCTCATTACTTTCGTACTATGACGGTTTGCCCGCAGACGCGGCTGCGACTCGCCCGGCCGACGACCATGGCCTTATGTGGTCCATCGCGCGCGATCAGGCGCCAAGCAAGCGCATTCTGGTGCTGCACAACGCCTACCGGGAGCCCGGAGGCGAGGACGGCGTGGTTGCCGCGGAAGTGCGTCTCCTGTGCGAGGCAGGGCATGCTGTCGAACTGCTCCAGGAAGATAGCAAGCGCATTCACGGCTTGGTCAAGATACGCGCAGCCTTTTCCGCCAGCTACTCAGTCGATGCAAAGGCGCGCGTAGCCGCCGCGATCAGGAGCTTTGCTCCTGATGTCATGCACTGCCACAATCTGTTTCCCCTTTTCTCGACCTCTGTCTACGACGCCGCCCGCGAAGCCGGTGTACCGGTGGTGCAGACACTGCACAACTTTCGCATGAAGTGCGCGAACGGTCTGCTGATGCGCGAAGGCCAGATCTGTGAGCGCTGCGTAGGCAAGACCTTTCCGCATTCGTGTGTGCGCCTGCGCTGCTATCAGGGCAGCGCCATCGGCTCAGCGGCGGCCGCCGCGTCCATTACGCTAAATCATCTCCGCCAGACCTATCAGCAGAAGGTGGACATCTTTGTCGCGCTGAGCGCGTTCTGCCGGAGCAAGTTCCTGGAGTTTGGACTGCCTGCGGACAAGGTCCTGATCAAGCCGAACTTTCTTGATCCCAGCCTCGAGACCGCCGTGTGCGTCGAGGAAGGCCGCCAGGCAGCTGCAGCAGCGGAGCGCGAGCACTTCCTCTTCGCCGGCAGGGTCTCGCCCGAGAAGGGTCTTTCGACGCTGCTCGCTGCCTGGAAGCTGCTTCCTGAGCCGCGCCCGCTCCTGAAGATTGTCGGCGACGGTCGGGAAGCCGAGCACCTGCGGGTGGCGACGACAGAGGGACTTCCCATCGAGTGGCTGGGCCGCCTGCCGCAGCAGCAGGTTCGTTCGCTCATGCGTCGGGCCGCGGCTGTGGTCGTGCCCTCTGTCTGGTACGAGGGGTTTCCGCTGGTCGCTGTTGAAGCCTTCGCCGCGGGTACTCCGGTGATCGCGAGCGATATCGGGTCGCTCAGTGAGATTGTCGGCCGGGACGGCGCGGGCCTGCTGGTCAAACCCAGGGATCCGGCGGACCTGGCACGTGCTTTGCGCAGCTTCATCGAGCACCCAGCGGAAGCGCGGGCATGCGGGCTAAGGGCGCGGGGCGCGTACGAAAAGCGCTACACGGCGGCTGAAAATCTTGGCCTGCTGGAGGCGATCTATCAGCGGGCCTGTGAGTCTGCGGCGGCGAGAAAGAGCCTCCCGGCTACATTCGCGTCGCCGTGGACGGCGCCATTGCCTGCTCTGGCATCCTTGCAGGCGCAGCTACCGGCACCTCTTCCCGCCCCACCAGCAGGCCCCAGCCGGGTAGGTCCAGGCTCCCCGTAATCAGGCGCGCACCGCGCGAGTAGAACAGGTAGGTCCATGCCCACTGCAGCAACACGGCCACGCGGCTGCGAAAGTCAATGATGAACACGAGGTGCACCATGAGCCAGGTGAGCCAGGCAGGCAAACCGCCCCAGTGTGCTTTGAACGGCCACCTGATGTCGGCAACGGCGGAGTAGCGCCCGATGGTCGCCATGTCGCCCTTGTCGAAGTACCGGAACGCTGTACGCGGCTTGCGCTCAAGGTCCTCGCCGATCATCTTTGCTGCGTGGGCGCCCATCTGCAGCGCCGGCTGAGCGACGCCTGGAACCTGGTGCCCATCTTGCTCAAAATGGGCCAGGTCGCCGCATACGAAAATTTCAGGATGACCCTCAGGGTTGAGCGTCTCGTTGACGATAGGGCATCCTTTCTTGTCGGTCTTCACGCCCAGCAGCTTGCCCAGAGGAGACGCCGCCACCCCGGCGCCCCACAGAGTGACTACGGTATCGATCCTCTCGTTCTTTTCGCCTACGATCACATGGCCCGGCTGCACGTCCTTGACCTGTTCCCCAGCCCTGACCTCGACACCCAGCTGCCTTAGCTGCTTGACCGCCTTGTCTGTAAGGTCCTGTGGATAGCTCGGGAGAATGCGCTTGCCGCCTTCAATCAGGATGATTCGCGCCAGTTTCGGATCGATGTGGCGGAAATCCTCACCCATAAAGAACTTCGAGATTTCCGCGATGGCGCCGGCCAGCTCGACTCCGGTTGGCCCTCCGCCAATGATGACGAAGTTGAGCGGCGGATGGGCGCCGGTCTCGAGAGCCTGGCGCTCGGCCAGCTCAAAAGCCAATAGCACGCGCCGCCGGATCTCCGTCGCATCTTCTATCGACTTCAGTCCCGGCGCCAGCTTCTCCCATTCCTCGTGGCCAAAGTAGCTGTGGGTCGAGCCGGTGGCAAGGATCAGGTAATCGTATCCGAGGGTTGAACCATCCTTCATGTTCACGCGCCGGCGCGCGAGATCAAAGTCCATGGCCTCGTCCATGATCACCTCGACATTCTCGTACTTGCTGAGCGCGGTGCGGATGGGCGTGGCTATGTTTGCGGGGGACAACACCGCGAGCGCCACCTGGTAGAGCAGCGGCTGAAAGGTGTTGTGGTTGCTCTTGTCGACCAGGGTGATATCCACCGGGAGCTTCGCCAGTTCCTTAGCGGCTCGCAGGCCGGCAAAACCGCCGCCCAGCACCAGCACTCGTGGTCTCCGGCCCTCAGCGATGGCCGATGTTTCTATCCCTTTGGGTTCTGCGCCGATCGTTGCCGCCATCTTCTTCCTCCAGCGCCAGGCGTCCTCGCCTCGCTATGCCATGCCATGCCAGAGAGATGCGGAAGAGTTGACTTCCGGCGCAACCGAATTCCAAGACTTTCATGGATGTTCAACCACCTGGAAGACCACCGAGGCTTGCTGACCGCTGCTGACGTTGACGGTGAGAACCGTAGGCTGGGTTAGATCGGCCAGCGGCGCCAGTCTGACAAGACCATTCACGTCCGAGGTCAACGAGACGGCAAGGGTCTCGAGCGTCTCTGGCGCAGGGCACCTTCCCGTAGACGGGCAGGAGGGCTGCCACGCCTGCAGCAACTCATAGAAGTTCACCGATGCGCCTGCCATCGGGTGTCCGCCAGCGTCGGTCACCTCAAAGGTGACCAGCCCAGGCGCCGTACCTGCAGCCAGGTTCTGCCCCACGCCGCTGACGCCCAGCAGCTGGGCAAACTCCGGATGGACGGCGTCCACGGTGAAGGTGGCGCAGGCAGCCGGAGTGGCCGACTCGCAGGCGTACAGCAATGCGCTGCTGCCTGGAGTCAAAGGCCCCGCGTTCACAGCAATCTGCGCGAGTCCGTTGGAGCCAGTAGTGCTGCTGCTTGCAGAGACCGTGATCCCTGTTCCGCCAGCCACCCAGCTCACGCCGGCGTTGGCGACCAGCCCACCGTTCGACTGCAACTCGACCATCGGCGTCCAGCTGATCTCGGCGCCGGCTGCGAGGTAGAGCGTGGGGTTCACGGCCGCGATTGCCGGCGCGGCGCCGCCGGTAAACTTTGCCGTCACGCTTTGCCCATTGCTCAGCGAAGCTGTGACCTGGGTCGCGGCGCCGGCGACCGGCGTGATCGAAAGGGTCGCGTGGCCGGCGCCATCGGTCACCACCGCGCAAGTGCGAGCGCCGCAGCCGAGCGTTGCCTGCCCCGAGGCAACTGCATAGGTTACGCTGACGTTCGCCGCCGGGCTCACTCCGTCCGCAGCAATCACCCGTACACTGAACGGCACCGGCACCCCCGCGGAAACGGTACCGCTTGGCGCTGAGACCGTCTGGATTCCATCCGAGCCGTAGGCATCGTAGCTCAGACCATCGGTGATCACACCTGATCCCAGTGTCTGCGGATCCTGCACCTCCACCGGAACTACACCTACGACGCCATTGGCCGCGGGCGCGATCGCCGTAATTTCAGTGGAGCTGACGCTGGTCACCTGAGCTTGCACTCCGTTCACCATCACCATGGAGTTCGACCGAAAGCCGATGCCCTGGATGGTGATGGCGCCACCTGCGGGCGTCAACCTTGCCGGCGAGACCGAGTCCGCGTAGAGGATCCGCGCGCGATAGATGAAGTCCGGCCGGCCGTCCCCGCGCGCATCCGCCAGCGCCAAGCGTACTTCGCCGGAAGCATTGTTAAAGGCGGTCAGTGAAGTCAGGCCATCGCCGTTTCCATTGAAGGCCTCCTGCTGAGCCAGCTCCGGCAGCGATCCGACCGGATCGGAAGCATTCCACAGGCCGAGAACCACCTCCGCCTTCGTCTCTGTGCCCTGGCCGGTCGCGTCCAGCGCAACCGCCTCCAGGGTGAACTGCCGGTTGCCCTTTACAGGCAGCTCCAGCCAACTGCTATGCCCATAGCCGGTCAGCCTGCCCAGCCACTCGCCGTTGCCCGAAACTGCAGCGGGCGCTACCTCGGTGCCGTCACTGGTGTGCGCCTCGCTGGCCGAGTCGGCGATTACCACGGTCGGCACTACCAGCGGCGATCCCGCCGAGAGCTGAGGAAGCGTCATGGTCGGCATGGTACCGGACGGGGCAACCTGATTGTCGGTGTAGGGACCCACGGAAGAGGTGCCTGTGTAGAGAGCCGTCACCGGCTCAAAAAAGAGCTGGTAATCAGAGACGCTGGTGTTCGGCGGCAGGGGCACGCCGCTCAGGTCGAAGAAGCCTTCAACGGTCGCGTCGTCCGTACCAAACCGGTTGAGCAGGTTGCCCAGCTGGTCCGCCGGACCGCTCACCGGATTGCCGGCATTCGCATGGAACCGAACCCCGGTGACGGCGCTTACCGTGTAGCGAACATCAGCCACGCCGCCGACGAGCGGCGCCAGCACCACGTTGACGCCCTGCATGCCCTGCCCATACTTGAAGGTCAGTGTTCCCTGCACCGAGATGGTGTTTGGCGCGGTCAGCTTTTTGGCCGGCGAGGCACCCGGGAAAGAGCCGATGTTTGCCGGTGTGACCGGATAGAGCCGATTGACGCCGGCTATGTCGTCCAGGCGGAGCGTGGTCATGTTCGGCTCGCAATTTGTACTGGTACCGGCGCAGAGCCGCTCGTAGGGATGCATGATCGGCCAGCCGAGCAGTCCGTTAGTGGTGATGCTCACATTCAAAAACATCGATTCATTCACCTGCGACCAGTCGAGCCCGAGCACGCGGCCAAACGCACGGATCAGCTCGTACTCGAGCAGTGTGAGGTGGGCGGAGTCGGTTGCGCAGTTCCCGTTCACCACAATCAGCGCGTGCGCAATCGTTCCCGCGGCGAGAAGATTATCTACCTGCGCGACCACTCCATCCTGGGTGCAGTTGCTGATGTCACTGCTACCCGGCCCCAACAGGTCATTGATGACGCTGCCGTCGGCGTCGTAAACCACGGCAACCGGCTTGGTCGAGGTGGGCTGCACGTCGGCGGGAAACGTGGCGCCGGTGCCGACAGGCTGGTTGGCGGTGACGTTGCTCCCACTCACGTCCTCTGCCAGGCTGCCGCCTTGCGCGATGTTGATGGCGGCAGTCGCTACACCGTTCCATACTGAGGCAGCAGAGGCCACCAGCGCGTTCGCCTGCGTCTGGCTCACGGTCGAGCTCAGCTCACCCAGGTCGGTGTAGTAGGAGACCTGCCCGCCGCTCCAGGTAATCGGGAGACCCTTGGCCGCAGGCTCGAAGTAGACCGGGCCGGCCACGTACTTGGGGCCACTTGCAAGCATCGTCTGCGCGAGCAGAAGCAAGGCAGTGAGAAGCCCGCGTCCAGTCTGCCTTGCACCAAGTAGAACCGAAGCATTCGCCATGCCCTTCTCCTCCGGGGCGCGCTAACCACGCGACCCTGCACCTCCATTCCGACACGGCCGGAGGCTGACTTGAGAAGAATCAGAGCGCGGAAATGGTGGCGCAGATCAGGACGGGAAGGCGATTCTTGATTGTCCCGGATTGGGTCACACTCAAGAAAATCTTTTCGCGGACGAGGCATTCTGCCTGTGAGCTACGGACGAGGCTAAATCTCGGGAAAGAAGTCGAAGAAAGCCTCGATGCTCTGTCGCAGCTGTGCCTCGATCTGCTCCCGTGAGCCTTCGAGGATGTGCATTGTCACCCGCGCCTCGTTGCCGTTCTTGAGCATGACCGGCGCATCGCTCACGCCTGCAATCTCATCCGCCGGCAGCAGACGCATACCGTACACCAGTGTCAGGTTAGCCATGGCTTCATCTTACGTCGGGCTTAGCCTGGCGCGGAATCGTGTGCGCACTCTTTGCATCTACTCGCTACAGCCAAGGTCCCTCTACCGAAGCCCACGTAAGATGAAAGCATCGCACATCATGTCTGAATCTATCCGCAATGTCGTTATCCTCGGCTCCGGCTGCGCCGGACTTACGGCCGCCATCTACTGCGGCCGGTCGAACCTCCGCCCGCTCGTTCTTGAGGGCCATGAGCCCGGGGGGCAGCTCTCGCTCACCACCCTGGTCGAGAACTTTCCCGGCTGGCCCCAGGGCATTATGGGCCCGGAGCTGGTCGAGAACATGAAAACTCAGGCGGCCCGCTTCGGCGCCGAGTTCACCATGGGCCATCTCGTCTCAGCCGATTTGTCACGGGCCCCCTACGCCATCAACCTCGGCAAGGAGACTATTTACACGCACACGTTGATCATTGCCGCGGGCGCGTCTGCGCGATGGCTGGGCCTTCCTTCGGAACAGGCGCTGATCGGCCACGGCGTGAGTTCCTGCGCCACCTGCGACGGCTTTTTCTTCTCGGGCCGCGATATCGCGGTGGTCGGCGGCGGCGATTCGGCCATGGAGGAAGCCCTGTTTCTCACGCGATTCGCCTCAAAGGTCACGCTGCTGCACCGGAGCGACACCTTCCGCGCCTCGCACATCATGCTGGAACGCGCCAAGGCGCACGAAAAGATTGAGTTTCGCACCAATGTCGCAATCGAGGAAGTTCTCGGTGTCGAGCAAAACGAGGTGCGCGGCGTTCGCCTGCGCGACAAGCGTTCGGGTGAAGAATCGGAACTGGCCATCGACGGGCTCTTCCTGGGCATCGGCCACGAGCCGAATGCCAAGGCCTTCGAGGGCCAGATCGATCTCGATGATGATGGTTATATCAAGACGCACGAGAACGTCTTCACCCGCGTCCCCGGCGTCTTCGCCTCCGGTGATGTGCAGGACCGGCGCTACCGCCAGGCTATTACTGCTGCCGGTTCCGGCTGCATGGCCGCGCTGGAAGTCGAGAAGTACCTCGAAGAGCACGGCAAGTAAGTGCGTTCTTTTAGAGACAGGCTCGCGGCGGTCGAAGAGCAGATGGCCGCCGCTTGCCGGCATGCCGGGCGTCCGCGCTCGGAGGTTCGACTCATGGCGGTCTCCAAGGTCCACCCGGTGGAGGCGCTGATCGAAGCGGCCGAGGCCGGGCTGACGCTCTACGGCGAAAACCGTGTGCAGGAGTTCCAGGGGAAGGCTGCTGCTCTCCGGGTGCGAGGCTACTCCGTCGAGAGCGGTGACGCGGCCGGCAGGCTGCACGTCCATCTCATCGGCCACCTGCAGTCCAACAAGGCTGCGCGCGCGGCGGAGATATTCTCAGAGATCGACACGCTGGACTCCGTCCGCCTTGCCGAACGGCTGAACCAAGCCTGCGCTGTGCTCCATCGAACTTTGCCGGTTTTGATCGAGATCAAGCTCAGCCCAGAGGACTCCAAGGAAGGCCTCGCCCCCGACGATCCCGAGCTGCCGAGCCTTCTTAATCGCCTGCTCGGCCTCCCCAACCTGCACCTCCGCGGCCTGATGACCGTCCCCGCTCTCGCAGAAGACCCGGAGGTCGCCCGCGCCTGCTTCCGCGAACTGCGCATCCTGCGCGACCGCCTCGCGCAGGAGCACCCGCGACTCAGCTTCGATGAGCTTTCGATGGGGATGTCTGGGGATTTTGCGGTTGCGATCGAGGAAGGCTCGACGGTGATCCGCATTGGCACGGCCCTGTTCGGCGCGCGGCCAAAGCCGGGCTGAACTGGCGCTGATCAAAATGGATCATGGCGATAGCCTCCGTGTTTTGAGCGCCAATATAAACTCAGTCCGCCTTGGGCTAGGCTCACTCCGGATCCAGCAATGGCGTGAGAGATCAGGCCGCCGCTAGCGGATCCGGTAAGAGATACCGCCACTGTAACCGGCCGGTGTCAGCCCGTTGTCTGGCATTCCAGGCAGCCCCGGAGCGCTGGGTATGAACTGGTGTTCATAGTCAAAGCGCGCTCTCCATCTGTGAGAGAACTGATACTCCACGTCTCCTGCCGGAGCGAACTCGAAGTAGCTGCCGTACCCGATGCCAAGCGGGTAAGTCACCAGACCCACGCCGCCGACAAAGCGGATGTTTGCAGAGAAGCGAGCATAACGAAAGACAGTCGCGTTAGGCCCGATCAGATAACTCTTCTCCGTCAGGCCAAGCGGCTTGGTGAAGGTGAGAAAGCGAGCCTCGCCTTCGACGCCGAAGCGTCCTAGAAGATTCATATTCGCGAAGATCCCGAGCCCCGGCAGGCGAGCCATGCCGTAATCCGGCTTGAAGTTGGAGTACTCCGCGCCCACCCAGAGATGAGGAGTGTCGCCGTTGGCAGAGCGAACGACCTGAGCGCGAACCGGGATAGATAACAACGATACGCAGGAAACCAAAAACAGGAAAAACCAGTGCCTCATGTGATCTCCGAAAAGTTGGAAGCCCGAAAGTAGGGGTGTCGCTCGAAAGCAGGCTCGCTACCGTGGTGCATCACCGTCAGGATTCTGGATCACCCGCTCCGGGGAAGAGCAGGCTTTTGTGGGGACACCTATCCACCGAAAAAGGTGCGGTCGCGTTAGTCTTTCTTCTTGCCCTCCACTCTGATGCAACTCGCTCTACTTCGGATTGATCGCGGACGAGGCGCGTGGCTAGCGCGGTTGAGAGCTTCGCGGGGCAGGAGTCGAACTCATCCTCCACCCGCTGTCCAATGGCGTAATGGCGGCCACGACCTCCCGGTCTAATTCTTCGGAGTCGGTCCGTCTTCCTGAGGCACGCTCTGGCCTTCGCCCGGGAACGGCCACTCGCGATTGAGCGGCTGCGTTTCTTCGCGTGCGGCCTTGCTTGCGTTGTTCACCTTGAGATTCTCGAGAAAATGCACGCCTAACTTGCCGGCACTCGCCAGGTCGATGTCACCGTCATGGTCGAAATCGCCGAAGACGAACTGCGTGCCCGCGCTTGCAGTCCCATTTTCAGACAGCGTAATGCGGGTGAACAGAGGGTCCTGTCCCTTATCAGCAATCATCATGCTCGGGGTCGCGCCCTGCTTCCCCGTACCGCCGCCGCCGCTCATGCCGGAGAACTGCGACTGAGTCGGCAGCTTATAGGCGTAAACGACGACCGGGTCATAGGAGCCAGGGTCGGCGCCGGAGTGGCCGCGGTAGCGCTTGCCGGTGATCAGTTCGGGAACGCCGTCGCCGTCGATATCGACCATGGCAAGCGCGTGCGATTGAGAGAAGGACTCATCGATGGTGTGGCGAATCCACATCGGCTTGCCGGAAGTGCCTGCCTGCTCAAGCCAGTAGAGCCCGTACCCATGCCCCTGTCCGTAGATCAGGTCCATCCTGCCGTCGTGGTTCACGTCGTAGCCGACGATGGGGAAACCCGTATCGCCGAGGTCCCAGTCTGCGTGCCAGGTCCACTTGTCGCTGTTAGCGTCGACCTGCTCAAACCAGCCGTGGGTGGTGAGGACGTCGGCCTTGCCGTCGCCGTTGATGTCGGCGATCCCGATTCCATGACCGTCCTCTGCGCGGCCGCCAAGATGGTGCACGCGCGGCTGAGCCCCGCTGAAGTCAGCCCAGAGGATGCCCGAGCGATTGTAGTGCGCAAGGGCGAGGTCCGGCTTGCCGTCGCCGTTGATGTCGGCGAAGGCGCCGCCCTCGGTATCGAAGCTGTCGCTGATCTTTTCCGCTTTCCACATGGTGCCGGCCTTCGTCGCCTCAGGGCCAGGATTGCGATACCACCACAAGCCGTTCTGGATCCATCCGGTAGTGACCAGGTCCGGCAGCCCGTCGTGATCGACGTCGACAATCCACTCACCGCAGTCAGAGACGAACTCGTTATGCGTGCCCACTGTTCGGAACTGGTGCTGCTTCCAGGCGCCACCTTGAGCGCCCGGATTTTCATACCAGTAGGCGCCGCTGAGCAGGTCATCGAAACCGTCGCCATTCATGTCGAGTACGGAGATGCCCTCGGCATGGTCCGTGCCCAGCCGGTGGGCGAGAAACGCAATGCGCGGCGAATCGCCGGGCCCGTTGCCCGGGTGCTGCATGCGGAACTCGGTTGCGTGTGCGGGGTCCTGCGCACGCAACACAGCGGTCGAGAGAACAGGCAGTGCCAGCAGCAAAGCAATCGTCGAGCGTTTCATTTCGGTCTCCTCCGGCGCTAAACGATCTTCATGGCTTCAGGATCCCAGTGCACGACGCTGTCGCGTTCGACGCTGAGATTGGCGAGCAGCGCCGCGCCGGCTGCGCGGAAGCCGAAGGTAGCATCTTCCACCACCGGCTGACGGCTGCGCACCGCGCTGAAGAAGTTTGCAAAATGTGCGTAGCGGTCGGAGTAACCCTTGGGAGCGGCGAACTTCTCCACGTCCATGGCAGTGGGACCGGCGGGATGCTGGACCGGATACTTCTGCCGATATTGCTGCACGTAAGCCTTCTGCATGGCGGTCGCGAAGGTAGACACGGTATAGCCGGGCTCCTTGTCAGGCGGTACTCGGGTCACGGATACCGTGTCCCCGGCGATCTCCATCTGGCCCTCGGAGCCGGTGAACAGAAAGCCCTCGCTCTCCTCGCCGCCATCGACAAAGTTCACGCGCAGGCTCAGGTTAAAGCCTTGCGGATAGTCAAAGAGCGCGAGCAGGACGTCGTTTGCATCGCGCCCGTCCTTCCAGTAGCGCAAACCGCCGGTGGCCACGGCGCGGGTTGGCCCGTGGGCACCGGTGATGAAATGCGTCCCACTGAACAGGTGAACGAAGAGGTCTCCCGCCACGCCTGAGCCGTAGTCCTTCCACTTGCGCCACTGGAAGAAGCGTTCTCCGGAGAAGGGTACCTTGGGCGCGCTCCCGAGAAAGCGGGGCCAGTCGCAGGTGTCTGGTGAGGCGTCCAGCGGAACCGAATAGTTCCAGGCGCCGAGCGACGAGTTGCGATCCCAGCGCGCCTGGACCATGTTGAGCTTGCCGATGGCGCCTGATTCAAGCAGCTCCTTGGCCTTGGAGTAGGCGACATTGCTCACCCTCTGGCTGCCGACCTGGATGATGCGGCCGGTAGATTTCGCCGCATCGATGATCGCGGGTCCATCCGGGTAGACGTGGATCATCGGCTTCTCGAGGTAAACGTCCTTGCCCGCCTTCATGGAATCGACCGCCGCCTGCTTGTGCCAGTGGTCGGGTGCCGCAATCAAGACCGCATCTACGTCCTTGCGCGCGAGAATTTCACGGTAGTCGCGAGTGGTGAAAACGTCTGTGCCCCAGAGCTCCTTGGCATGCGCCAGTCGGCCGTCATAGCAGTCAGCGACAGCGATCACCTTGACGCCGGGAACCTGGATGGCGATGGCGCAGTCACTCTGGCCCTGGATCCCGGCGCCAACCAGTGCGAGCTGGATGGTGTCGTTGGACGAACGCGGCGCGGCGGTGGAGCTCTGCCCGAGCAGCGGGCGGAGCTGGGTGGCAGCGACGGCCAGAGTGCCACTTTTTGCGGCGGTCTGGAGGAAGGTTCGGCGATCCATCATGATCAGGCAATCTCGCTTTCGGCGCGTGAGGCTCCGCTCCATGAAGCTAAGCGAAGGCATGGTGAGATGTCGAGCCCGGCGGGGAGGGACGGGGTGTCGAACTTCACCGAAGACGGCAGATATCTGCTCCAAAGGCAAGACGGGCCTGGCTGGCAGCAGGGGCAGCCGCGAGGAAAAGGCTCCACCTTCATAGAGGGTCGCCCAGCTTGAGCCGAGAGAAAGCTACCTGAGGTGCGCCTGGATGCTGATTACCCGCAGTGGCAGATGCAGTCTTGTTGCCGAATCGCGAGCTGATCCGCACCTTGTGCCGGTCACTGGATTCCTCGTGCAGAAGGCCTCCAACTAAGGGTGGATTTTTTGAAAGGAAAGGTACGTTCGCACCTTTGTCCGAGGCGACTTACTAACCCCTGGTTGTGGGGCAAACTATTGGTTTGCAAGAGCTTGCACGATCACGGAAGCCGCCGGCAGTCACCTACCAGATGCGGGCAACTAGTTACTTAATTAATTAAATGCAAATATTAGGCGAGCCAACAGTCTCTTCGATGGAGTATGGTCTACATCGGCTGGGCGCGGCATGCGGTCTTCGCCTGTTGGATCGACCCGCGCTCAACCAGCCTCTACCAGTTTCCGCTACAAGGCTGGGACTGACACTTTCATCGCGCGTTGTAAGCGCTAAACGACTCTAGCTAGACAAGGAAACATGAATGACTAACTTATCTGCATTTCGAGCGCGCACTGGCCAGTGCATGCAATCCATCCTGCGGAGAGGACAACGGTTCGCCATGCTGTGCGTACTGCTGGCTATGGGTACCGCAGCCCTGCACGGGCAGCTGACCACCGCTGACATCGTCGGAACCGTTACCGACGCCAGCGGAGCGGTTGTTCCCAACGCTGCGGTGACCGTCACCAACCTGGGCACCAACGAGCAGCGCACCACCACCACCAACCAGAGCGGCGACTACCAGGTCACGCTGCTGCCCGTCGGTCACTACTCCATTACGGTCAAGGGCGCCGGCTTCAAAAGCTCCTCGACGCCGGATCTTTCGGTTGAAGCCGGCGACCGCGCCCGCAACGACGTGAAGCTTGAGACCGGCGGCAGCTCGGAGACGGTTACTGTTGAAGCGACCACGCCACTGCTGCAGGCCGACAACGCGACCGTCAGCTCGACCGTGACTGCCAAAGCAGTGCAGGACCTGCCGCTGAATGGACGCAACTTCGTCCAGCTAGTGCAGATCGTTCCTGGCGCGAATGAAGGCCCTGGAAACGGGCTGACTTCAGGCGGACGTCCGGACGATCGCCGGGTCAGTGCTTCGTTCTCGGTCAATGGGCAGGACGATACACTGAACAATTACATCGTGGACGGTATTGACGACAACGAGCGCGTCATCGGCACCATCGGTGTGCGCCCGAGCGTCGAAGGCATCCAGGAGATCACGGTTGAGACCAACAGCTACTCGGCGCAGGCTGGACGCACCGCCGGCGGCGTAGTCAACATCATCACCCGCTCGGGCACCAACCAGTTCCACGGTTCAGCCTACGAGTTCTTGCGCAACGACATCACCGACGCCCGGAACGTGCTGCAGACCTCGGGCGCGAAGCCGGAACTTCGCCAGAATCAGTTTGGCGGCTCGATCGGCGGACCCATCTTCCGCGATAGGACCTTCTTCTTTTTTGACTACGAAGGTTTCCGGCAGGTTAGCGGTCTCACCTACACCAGCACTGTGCCCACCATCGACGAGTACAACAACATCAATTCGCTCAATGGCGGCTCACCGCAGGCGTTGGTGGCCGCGGGCAACGGCACTGCTGCCTATCCGATCGATCCGGTCGCGCTCGCATACCTCAAACTTTTTCCCGCACCGAACGCCGGACCTGCCGGAGCGCTGACGAACAACTATGTCATCAGCCCCAACCGGACCCAGTTTTCCAACACCTATGACGCTCGCGTCGATCACAGGTTCAGCGAAAAGAACCAGTTCTTCGGGCGCTTCGACTACAACAACGTGAACACCTTCACGCCTCCTGCGCTTGGCGTTGTCGACGGTCTTCAGATCTCCGGCGGACGCTACATCTTTGCGGGCCCTGCGGCAGATAAAGAACTGCAGGGTGCGCTCGGCTTTACGCACATCTTCAGCGGCAACCTGGTTCTTGATCTGCGCGCCGCCTATACCCGTGTCAACAACCTCTCGCTACCGCTCAACTATGGTCTCAGCCCGGATACGAAGGTTGGCTTCGGGTCGAACATGAACTTCAACAGTTTTTCGAACTTCCTGACGCCAATCTCCTTTGGTCCCTTCTCCGACATCGGTGACGGAGCTTACGTGCCGTTGCAGGACGTCGACAACACCTATCAGTACGCCGGTTCGATCAGCTACACGGTTGGCAACCACAACATCAAGTTCGGCGCCGGAATCATCCGCCGTCAGGCTCGGAACATCCAGAGCGCGTTTGCGGCCGGGCAGTACGGATTCGGTCTGTCGACCGACACTGTAAACAATCCAAATAACACGGCGGCGCAGAACTCCAAGGCAACCCAGGACAACCAACTTGCTTCGTCGCTGATAGGAGCTTTCTCATCCGACAGCCGCAACTATGACCTAACGCCGCCGGACTATCGCAGTTGGGAGCCCAGCGCGTTTGTGCTCGACAGCTGGAAGGCGCTGCCGAACCTAACCATCCAGTACGGAGTACGCTACGACATCTTCACGCCTTTCACCGAGGCGCATAACCACATCTCCGACTTCGACTTTTTCGGAGCACTTGGAGCTGCTCCCGCTAACGTTAATAACTATCTTGATGTTGCGGGCGTGAATGGCGTCAATGACAACGCGGGGATCAGGACTGACTACTCGAACGTGGCACCGCGCGTAGGTTTCTCTTACTCACCGCGCCCCGCAACCGTGCTGCGCGGCGGCTACGGACTGAGCTTCTTCCCCGGCAACTACACATCCAATGCCGATCTGAAGAATGCTCCATTCGTCTCTGTCTTCAGCCCCAACTGCCTTTCGGCGATTGCTTACCAGATCGTCACCACCCATGGTGGCGCCTCTACCGTCCCGAGTGGCGGACAGTGCGGCAGCACCGCATCTCCAGGCGCTCCGGCGACTTTCGCTGCTGGTCTTCCCCTGCCGGCACCGCAGACCATCACCAGCCCTTCGCTCTCTTTTATCGCCGAGGATCCGCACTTCCGTTCGGCACTGATCCAGCAATTCAACCTGCAGATCGAGCAACAGTTCGGCGCCAACGTGCTGACGGTGGGCTACGTTGGCAACATCGGCCAGCATCTTCCGGAAACCATCAACAATATCAACCAGCCCATCCCGGCTGATCCTAACTATCCAAACCTTTCGCACACCAACTATCAGCTGGCCGCACAGGGTAAGCTGACAAACCTTAGTGGTGTAGGCTGGCTGCAGAGCGAAGGCGTTTCGAAGTACAACGCCTTACAGACCGCTTTCCAGCGGCGTTTCACTAAGGGTCTGGCCTTTGACGCTAATTACACCTATGCCTCGGCTCTCAGCGACGTTACTGGTTTCTCGCAAGAGGGTGCCCAGGGATGGAGCAATGCCAACCCGTACGAGATCAATCACATCGACTACGGCAATGCGGAGAATGAGATTCGTCACCGCTTTGCCATTACCCTCAACTATCAGCTGCCCTTCGGCGCTAACTTCACCGGAATTAAGAAGGCAGCCCTGCACGGATGGGAGTTCAACACCCTAACCGTGTGGCAGAGCGGCAAGCCGTTCTCGATCCTGAACGGCGGCAGCGCTGATCTTGGGGCCGGTGAGACCACGTCGTACGGCAACCGCGCAGTACCCGTAAACAACCCCGGTCCGGATCGTCCGGACACCATCGCCAATCCGAAGCTCAGCCACACGTCGCTGCACGAGTACTTCAACACAGCAGCGTTTGCCCCTCAACCTCTTAACACGGTGGGCAACACGGAACGCAACTCGCTCTTTGGGCCCCACTTCCGCCACGTCGATGCCTCAATCTTCAAGGACTTCGCGGTCACGGAACGGGTGAACCTGCAGTTCCGCGCGGAAGCTTTCAACATCTCGAACACTCCGAGCTACATCATCACGCAAGGCAGCGGCAACGCCCAGCTCGGCAATTCGGCCTTCGGAACGGTCAGCGCGTACGATCCGAATTACAACCCGCGCCTGATCCAGTTCGCACTCAAGGCGCAGTTTTAACCGGTCCGGCGCGGCTGTATCTGGCCAAGACGGACCGAGATACTGGCGGCAGTCCTCCCCGAGGGCTGCCGCCACTTTTATTGCTTCTTGAGCCCACCTTCTGGTCCTCGTCGAGAAGAATGGCACGCCCGAAGTTGCGGAACTGCTGGTAGTGGTCAGCAGCAACGGCGATCTCGCGCACGCTGTACTCGGTTGTCGAGGATTGCCATCGTTCGCAACGTGATAGCTGGCTCGGAGGGGGCGGGATCCGGGTTATGAAAATGCCAGCTCTTCTCCGAGTCATAGTTCGGCACCGCCGGGATCGGAGGTCGTCCTGGGCCCGTCAGGCCTCGGCTGTTGTCACCTCCTGAGGAGGCGAAGACTTGTCGCCGCGGGGCTGCGCGGTCGCGAGAAGGGTGGCGAGCGCAGCCGGCAAGGTGTGGAGCAGCAGAGCATAAGACCTCACAATCAGGGACCGGCGGCATTTGCGGAGATGCCCTTGTTTGTAGCGGCGCTGGGCATGGAAAGCAGGAAAAAGACTGCGCTCGAGGCTCAGGGATCGATCGGCGCTGCATCAAGTACCTTTAAATCCTGCGGCCGGCTCATTGCGGGGCAGCGCTCAGCTGCCTCATCTCGGGTGCTGCCAGACGCGTTTCCAGCCTCACTGCAACGACTCTGGCACCGGTTGAGCGCTACGGCTACCCTGTCGGCTACGATTGAGAATCATATTCATCGGGCTGTAGCAGAAAGGGAAGAACGGTGGCGAAGACGGTAGAAAGTCGCGGATGGCTGCCCTCCGGATTGCCGGGCACCAAGCCGACCTATCTCGAAATCGCCGACGCCATCGCTGAGGACGTACGCACCGGACGGCTGGCGGCGATGGATCGCCTGCCTCCGCAGCGCACTCTGGCGACTCATCTGGGCGTGAATCTCGCGACCGTGGCCCGCGCCTATGCCGAGGCCCGGCACCGCGGGCTGATCGACTCGCGCGTGGGCGACGGCACCTTTATCCGGCCTCCGCATGTGCCTGCCTTTCCGGTGCAGATTGACTTGACGATGAACCTGCCGCCACAGCCGGAGAACGCCGTGCTGCTGGAGCGTATGCGCCACGGTTTGATCGCGATGGCGCAGCAGGGAAACTTCAATTCGCTGTTGCAATATCAGGAGTTTGGCGGCTCCCAGGCGGACCGCGAGGCAGGCGCCGCCTGGATGGGTCAATGGCTGCCGGAGCCACAGCCGGACGAACTGCTGGTCTGCGCAGGCGCCCAGTCGGCGCTGCTGGGGCTGATGAGCGGGCTGGCGCGGCCGGGTAGTGTCATCTGCTGCGAAGAAGTCACTTATAGCGGGACCAAGGCCATTGCCGCGCAGCTTGGTGTGCGACTCCACGGGCTTCCGGCGGATGATGAGGGGATAGACCCGGACGCTTTCGCGGAGGTTTGCCGCCGCGAACCGCCGCGCGCGCTCTATCTCAATCCCACCTTTCTCAATCCGACTACAGCGGTGATGTCGCTTGAACGGCGCCAAGCGGTGGTTGCGACCGCCAGACTGCACGGCGTCACCATTCTTGAAGATGACGCGTACGGCATGCTGCCCTACAACCCTCCAACGCAGTTGGCCGCGCTCGCACCCGAACTCACCTACTACATCTGCGGATTCGCCAAGTGCCTGGGCGCCGGGTTGCGGGTCGCATATCTGAAGCTGCCGTCCAATCGGCAGGCGCGCCGGCTGACCAGCGTCTTTCGTGCTACTACGGTCATGGCCTCGCCCCTGACGGTCGCGCTGGCCTCGCGCTGGATCAATGACGGTACGGCCAACGCCGCGCGCGAGGCCATCCGTCGTGAGTCCATCGCGCGTCAAGGCCTCGCCCGCGATGTGCTGCCGGCCGGGAGTTACGTCTCAAAGCCGGAAGCCTTCCACCTCTGGCTAAAACTGCCCCCGCACTGGAGCCGCGCCAGCTTCGCGGCGCAGATACGGTCGCACGGGGTGGTGGTGGTGGTCAGCGACTCGTTCACTGTCAGCGGCGAGCCACCTGAGGCGGTGCGTGTCTGTCTGGGTGGGATCGCGCCGATTGAGAGCACACGGTTCGCGCTTGAGGTGCTGGCCGATACGCTGGAGGAGTCGGCCAGGGTGCACGCCTCAGAGCTGCAGACAGTTTCCGGCTAGCTGACTGTCGCGAATTTGCGTGGCGCCCACGTCATTCCGTCACGAAATGACGCTTCCATCCTGTTCCTGCTACGATCAGCCAGAAAGGGCTTTCTCACCTATGGCTGTGCACCTCATTAATCCCAGCGACAGTTCCTTTGGCACGGCCGTTATTACACCACGGTGGCTCTTCGTTCTGGCTGCCGCCACGCCGCCGGAGTTCGGTGAGCCGAACATCGTCGATGAGACGCTCGAATCCCTGGTCGTCGAGAGCATCGCGGCCGGCGACATGGTGGGCATCGGCATCCACACTGGCAATGCGTTGCGCGGTTATGAAGTGGGACGTCTGGCCAAGCTGCGTGGCGCAACGGTGATCTTCGGCGGCATCCACCCGACGCTCTACCCCGATGAGCCCTTCGAGCGCGGCTACGCGGACGTGGTGGTGAAAGGGGACGGCGACATCGCGTGGGGCCAGGCGCTGCGTGCGATCGCCGCCGGTTCCACCCAGAAGGTCTTTGAGGGCGGCAAGGTCGATGGAGACAAGTTCCTCGCGGCGCGGTGGGATCTGCTCCCGCCGAACAAGTACATGTGGGCTTCGGTGCAGACCATTCGCGGCTGCCCTAAGCACTGCTCCTTCTGCTCTGTGTGGCGTACCGACGGGCAGAAGCCGCGGCAGCGCGGCGTCGAGTCGGTGATCTCGGAGATTGTAGAGCTGCGTCGGCAAGGCTTCAAGTTCATTGCACTTGCCGATGACAACTTCTACCCGGTGACGCTTACCGATCTGCGCCTGGCTCGCGAGCAGGGCAATGCACTCAAGTTGGCCGAGCTTGAGCGCGTACGCGCCGAGCGTTTTACGCTGATGGAGTACCTGGCGAAGATGCCGAATGATATGACGTTCTTCACGCAGATCACGATGGAGGCGGCTGAGGACGGCGAGTACCTCGACGCCATGAAGCGCGCGCACATCAAGGGCGCGCTGGTCGGCGTTGAAGCGGTGACCGCGGAAGGGTTGAAGGCGGTGTTCAAGGACTTTAACTACTCGGGCCAGGGACTGATTGATCAACTCAAGAAGTTCCGCGAGCATGGAGTTCATATCCTGGGATCCTTCATCTTCGGGCTGCCGACCGATCGACAGGATACTTTTCTTGCGACCGCGGAACTTGCGCTCAAGGCGAACATCGCATTTGCGCAATTCGTCATGCTGACCCCCTTTCCCGGAACAGTGGATTTTGCGCGATGGGAAAAGGAGCAGGGGGCAGAACCGGCCGCGGTAGACGGCATTCCGGTCACCCGCTACTGGCTTATTCCTCCGCATCGCAGGCCGAAAATGTTCATGCCGCATCCCGCGATGAGCTCCGAAGAGATGCGGGTGCGGACGCAGGGTGTGTGGGATCGCTACTATTCCATGGCTTCGATCTGGAAGCGGTCGACTATCACCCCGAACCTGCGCGCGCGACTGGCATTCCTGTTCATCTCCAAGCTTTACCGGCAGATGTACGCGAGTACCGGTATCACCACAGACAGCGCACGTAGAAAGAAAGCCACGAACTGGGCGCGATGGATTGCGATCCCGAGTCGCAAACTCTTCCAGGGGCGCCCTATGCCGGGATTAAAAATGCCGCTGTTTGAGCGTTCGCCCGCGATCGCTCCCACTCGCCCGGCGGCCTTGGCGGTAGGGACTGTATCGCTGCCGATCGTGCGTTAGTCTTTCTAGTCGAGATCTGTCTCTGAGCGGCACCGCCGCCTTCCGTTTTGTGTAGGAGTGCATCCGGGCTTCGGAGCGGAATCTGCTCATGAGCGACTACAATTTCGGCTCATATGGCCATCAAGCTGTTCAGCGTAATTCTCCAGAGTCTCCGCTTCATCACTTATATGTGCTTGGGACTGGCGTTGCTGCCTGCAAGTGGCGGTCTCGCCTCTGCACAGCCCGATGTAAGCGGCTACTGGGACGTTCAGACATCGAACGGCGACGGCACCTTCCGGCATACCTACCTCGAGTTGAAGCAGCAGGGCGAGACGATTTCCGGCAAGCTCTTCGGCAGAAATCCCGACGGCCTTCCGCTTACGGGATCGATCGCTGGCGGCAAGATACACTTCACGATCGCGCCGCCGCCGCCGAGACCAGGGCCGGCTGGAGCGACCTCTTTCGCCGGCCGCCCGATCATCTATGACGGCACCTACCACGACGATCGGCTTTCGCTCGCATGGCATGGATTCAACGGGCAGCTGTTCGAGGGCGATGGGATCAGGACCACACAGCAGGCAGCCTCCCCGCCGCCGCCCCTGCCGCTGCCCGCCCCGAGACAGCTGCCCGACAATGGCCTGGTCCGGACTCCGCCGATGGGCTGGAACAGCTGGAACAAGTTTGCCGGCAGAATCAGCGACCGTGATGTTCGGGACATGGCCGACGCGATGGTCGCCAGCGGCATGAACAAGCTGGGCTATGTCTACATCAACATCGATGACACCTGGGAAGCAGGTCGGGACGCCCAGGGCAACATCCTGACCAATCGGAAATTTCCGGATATGAAGGCGCTCGCCGACTATGTCCACTCGAAAGGATTGAAAATCGGCATTTACTCCTCGCCGGGGCCGTTTACCTGCGCCGGCTATCCGGGCAGCTTTGGACATGAGGAGCAGGATGCCAGAACCTACGCCGCATGGGGCATCGACTATCTCAAGTACGACCTTTGCGGCGCGCGTGTGATCTATCCCTCTACCCAGCCAAATCACCAGGGTCTGTACCAGAAGATGGGAGAGGCGCTCGAACGTGCGGGCAGGCCGGTGGTTTACAGTCTTTGCCAGTATGGAGAGAACGAAGTCTGGAAGTGGGGCTCGGAGGTCGGCGGCAACTTATGGCGTACGACCGGGGATATTCGCGATAGCTGGGATTCCATGGATACGATCGGATTTAGCCAGCTTGCGATTGCAAGTTATGCCCGTCCCGGCCACTGGAACGATCCTGACATGCTTGAAGTCGGCAACGGCGGCATGAGCGGGGACGAGTACCGGACGCACATGAGTCTCTGGTCGCTGCTGTCTGCACCGTTGATCGCCGGCAATGATCTTCGGACCATGTCCGAGGAAACCAAGTCGATCCTGATGAATGAGGAAGTAATTGCGATTGATCAGGATCCCGCGGTGAAGCCGGTCCAGGTGCTCTCGACGGACGGCAAGATGGAAGTGCTTGATCGATCCATGCAGGATGGTTCGCTGATCATCGGCTTCTTTAATCGAGGCGACGCGCCAAAGGAAGCCAAAATCAGCTGGGCTGACCTGCCGGGCGGCCTTAGCGCAAAGACGTTGAGCGTGCGCGATCTGTGGAAGCATCAGGCCGTGTCCGTCAGCAGCAGCACCTATCAAGCAACCGTTCCTGTGCACGGCGTCGTGCTTCTGAGGGTGAATTCGGGGCAATAGCAGCCAGTTGATGGTGGAGCGCAACGATTGGCTGGCTGACTCACTTGGGACCCAGCGCGACGCCTACCAGCGAATCCGCGCAGCCGTAGTACAGAACCCAACGGTTGTGGAAGTACACCAGGCCCTCGACAAAAGTCGTGCCGGCAGCGTATTGCCCGCTCTTCTCGAACGCAGCCTCAGGTTTGAAGAACGGTTGCGTGGGCCGGTCAAGCAGTTTCGATGGATCGTTCGCGGCAAAAAGTGCCTGGCCGGCGGCGTAGGTGTTGGAATCAAGCGCAGGATCCTTCTCGGCGCCGCTCGCGTTTTTCCCGTTGTACAGAAAAACTATGCCGTTTTTTGTAAGTACGGGCGGCGCACCGGTCTCCGGAAACTGCGAATCAAACAAGCCTGGACGCGGACCGAGCACAACCACCGCATTGCCGGCGGTATCCTCAACCGGATGCCAGTGGATCAGATCGTCAGAGATGGCTAGACGCACCTCGCCTTCGCCCCAGTACATCCAGTATTTGTTTCGAATCTGGGCCGCCACTAGCCTGCCATTCTTGATGGTCGTGAGAATCGCGCCTGACTTGTACTTCAGGGTTGCATATTTGTCGCCGGGCGTTGTCCCAAACGCAGGACCATACTTATGCCAGCTAAGCAGATCGCGCGAGGTTGCGATACCGATCGTGTAAGTAACTCGATTCCACTGCGTGTAAGTCAGAACATAGGTTCCGTCTTCGGACCCGACAATGCGCGGATCTTCAACGCCGCCCTCCCACTCACGCGCAGTCTGGTCATCGGGCGCCGGATAGAAGACAGGCGCCGCGCGGCGAGTGAAGTGAATGCCGTCCGTACTCTCGGCCAGGCCCAGGCGAGAGGTGTGCATGCCGATCGCCATGGTGCCGGAGTTATCCTCGGCACGATACAAAACGTCGACTTTGCCATCGCGCACGATTGCCGCCGGATTGAAGGTGTGCAGCGCCTCCCAGGCCACCTGGGTCTTGCGCATGGGATCGAGGAACTTCGACTGCGGGTTGGGCCGGATAACCGGTTGGTCGCTGCCGGGACGCAGGAAAGGGCCAAGTTCCCAGCCGGTCGGCATCTCTGCAGACGAGGCGACGAAGCTTACGAGAGCGAGTAACAGAGCTTTGCGGCGGACGTTGACCATGGTGCCAACATCGTATCGCTTTCATTAGTACGTCGACCTGGCGACCCGTCCCTCATCGACTCTCCGCGAGGAAGGCGCTTATGTGATCGTTCAGGAAGGTTGCGTCGGCAGCGCTTGCTCCTGCACCTGCGGGGTGGCCCCACAGGGATGGGATTGGCAGCAGTGTGCAATGCGGAATGAACTGCGCTTCATAGCGTGCGTCCGTCACCGGGAAGTAAAGATCGGTGGCCGAAGGCATATAGAGGACGGGCACTTGAATCGAGCGAAGAGCGGCTTCCACGTCACCGTGGAAAGGCGGAGTGTTGCCGACGTTGTTGGACTCCCAGGTGTGCATCTGCAGGATAAGTTGTTCGCGTCAGCGCCGGGGATGAAATTGGTTTTGTATTTCTCTACTACCTGCGTGAAGGTGGTGCCCGCAGGCTCTTCGCTCCGCCAGAGCTCCTGCCGCCACCACTCCTGCGAGAAGAGCCACGCTGTCCAAACGATCGAGAAAGCCTGAATGCCCTTTACCGGCTCAGCAGTGTAGTCGCCGCCTTTGAAGTTCTCATCCGTGGTCAGCGCAGTGATTTCGCTTTCAAGGCGCACGATGCCGTGACCGTAGGTTTTTGCTGTTCCCGAGGTAGCAACCACGCGGTCCATGTAATCGGGATAACTGACGGACCATTGCAGAGCCTGCTGTGCCCCCATCGAGAAGCCGATCACGGCGCGGAGATGCGTGACATGCAGTTGCCGGGTCAGCAGGCTGTGCACGGCGTTCACGTTGTCGCGGATGGTCATCACCGGGAAGCGCGGACCGTGGAATGGCTCGGGCGTGTTGCTCGGCGAGGAAGAGCGACCATTGCCGAAAAGCTCGCTCGTGACCAGAAAAAGCTTTGCCGGATCAAGCGCCTTGCCGGGCCCGATCAGCCACTCGTAGCCGTGCATCTCCGCCATGTAGTGCGAGGGGAGCAGGATTGCGTTGTCTCCCCTGGCATTGAGCTTGCCATAGGTGCCATAGACAATGCGTGCTTGCGGGAGCACGACGCCGCTCTCGGTGTGGAAGTCCTGGATCGTGAACTCATGCTGCACCGGCTGTGAATCTGCAGGCTGCGGCTGCGCCCGGAGAGGAGAAAGAGTGAAAGCGACCAGCGAAAGGATGAGCAGGAGATTCTTATGCATCAGCGATGAGCCTCCCGAATCTTGACGGGCTTGGAGTGCCCGCTCATCTTGCCAGTCTGACACACCATCGAGGCGCAAATGTGCCGGCACACCATCTTGCCTGCGCGAGGCACGCGACCATTGGCGGCTGCAATCGATTCTGTACCGCGGCCATTTCGCGGAGCGTCGACTGTATGTCAGGATGGAAGCTGCTGAAAGGACTGCGGGATGGACCGGAGACATTTCCTCGAACTTGCGGGAGCCGTGACTCTCGGGCACATGCTGCCTGCCTCGGGAGTAGGTGAGCTGAAGCCGATGGCGCTGGGACTACTCATCGCCCCGTTTGGAGCTCCGGAAGAACGCATCCGCCGGGTTCATGACCTGGGCTTCTCGAACTGCTTCCTCTCGCTCGATGGTTATCTCGGCGCCTTTACGCCGGATGTCGTAAGTCAATTTCGCGAGTTGCTGGCGAAGTATAACGTGACCGTCACTACAGTCGAAGTGGTGGGGCCCAAGCCTCTCACGTGGAACTTTACCCAGGGTCCGTCAACCATCGGCCTGGTTCCGCAGGCAACTCGCGCGGCTCGCATCGATGCCCTGCGACAGGTCTCGGACTTCGCCCGTCAGCTAGGCATTCACCAGGTGCAGACCCACTGCGGCTTTATCCCCGAAGATCCTGCCGACCCTCTCTACGGCGGCGCGGTTCAGGCGATCCAGACGGTTGCCGCGCACTGCCGAGAGAACGATCAGTACTTCCTTATGGAAACCGGCCAGGAAACGCCGACGACCATGTCCCGAATGCTGCGCGATGTCGCCATGCCGAACCTCGCCGTGGGCCTCGATACTGCCAATCTCATCCTCTACGGCAAGGCCAATCCGGTCGATGCTGTCGATATTCTCGGCCCGCACATCCGCAGTGTGCATGCCAAGGACGGCCGCTGGCCGACTAATCCGAGTGAATTGGGTGAGGAGGTCCTAATCGGCCAGGGATTGGTCGACTTTCGCCAGGTCTTCAGCAAACTTCATCGCCTTGGTTACACCGGCGCTATCACGATTGAACGGGAGACTTCGGGGCCGCAGCAGATAGAAGATGTGAGGCAGGAAAAGATTTACCTGGAACGAGCACTCAAGGAAGCGCTTGCTTAGCGGGAGGGCAGCGATCATGCAGCGTAGAGATTTTCTTCAATCCGCGGCCGCGGCTGCTTCCGGCCTGCTTTTGCTCAGGCCTGGGACGGCCTTCGGCTCACAGGCAAACTCCGCTGTGCGCCTTGGGCTGCTTGGCTGTGGATCGCGCGGGACTTCGGTGGCCACATCTTTCGCCAAAAATACGGCAGCTCGGGTTGTGGCTTTGGCCGATCTATTTCCCGACCAGCTCGCGGCTGGCCGCAGCCATTTCAATGAGCTGAATGGCAGCCTCGGGCAGCAGCCTATCGATGCATCGCTGCTGTTTCAGGGGCCCCATGCATTCGAGCAGATCGCCGCTTCGCACGAGGTGGATGTCATCCAGATCTCGACGCCCCCCTTCTTCCACGTACAGCATCTGGAGGCCGCCGTCAGCTCGGGAAAGCACGTGTACTGTGAGAAGCCGGTGGGCATAGACGTGAACCAGGCGAGACATGCTTTGGCGATCGCGAAGCGCGTAGGTGCGGCGCAAAGCGTGGATGTTGGATTCCAATGTCGCAGTGCACCACCGATTGCCGCGATTGCCGAGAAGATTCAAGCCGGGGCGCTCGGCACCATTGCTTCAATGACCGGTAACTACAACGCCCCTGCTTCGCTTGAGAAAGTGCGACCGGGCGCCGGGGCGGATGAATACCGGCTGCGCAACTGGCTCTGGGATCGCGCTCTCTCCGGCGATATCCTGGTCGAACAGAACATTCACATCATCGATCTTTGTAACTGGATGCTGGGCGCCCATCCTGTTCGCGCCACGGCCACCGGGGGACGCAGCGTTCTCAAGCACGCCGGAAATTGCTGGGATAATTACCAGGTGGACTTTACTTACCCGGGAGAAATCCACTTATCTTTCGCTTCTACGCAGTTCGGAGATTACGGCGGCTTTGATGCGGGGCTCAAATTCTTTGGAGCGACCGGCGCGGCCACAGTTCCTTACTCCGGGCCGGTCAAGATCACGGGAGCGCAGCCCTGGGCATGGCAGGACGCAGCCGAAAGCCCCGCTGCACCGCAGAAGTTTGCGGCCAATGGAAATTTCTCCGACAACCTGGCCTTCGCAGATCGCGAGAAGGAGCGAAGCTTTATTGACAGCATCACCGGCGGCCACGCGCACAACCAGATTGCTGCCGGCGTGGAGACAGCCCTAAGCTGCATGCTGGGCCGCATGGCCGGCTATCAACACCGGGAGGTTAGCTGGGACGACTTACTCGCTCACGGCGAGACCTATCAGCTGGGGATGAACCTGGATAGGTTGTAGCTCAAGGTAACGGAAAGACTTAGGTAAATGGGTGGATGCGTCCGCGCAGCTTCGATAACTCACGGCGGTCTCGCTTGTTCGGGCGCGCATCCACGAACCCGCCCATCTCCATCATCTGCTTGCGCTCCGCCGAGACCCGCGCTCGCTCCGCCTTGCTCTGGTCGGATTCACGATAGAGTGTCTGCGCGACCGCCGCCGGTCCGCGAGTTTCGCTCAACTCGAGCACTTCTACCTCGAATGTTCCTGCTTCATTGGTGATGCGCAGCTGATCGCTCAGGCGCACGTCCCGGGAGGCCTTGGCCCGGTGGTGGTTCGACTGGATCCGGCCGAGATCACAGGCATCTGCGGCCTGGGCGCGCGTTTTGAAAAAGCGCGCCGCCCACAGCCATTTGTCCATACGAACAGTGGTCATCCATCTATTCTGCTTGATTGCACGGTGAGCGAGTAAGTCGCGCTCTGGCCGGTCGTGCGGGCCGTTCCGGTTACCGTGAGACTGTGGGTGCTGGGAGGCGTGGTCAAGGAACCAGGTCTTTCCACTGCGGATGCAGCTGCGCCTAGCGCGCCCGCAGGACGGCCCGTGAGGTGTGACCTGTATCAGTTGTTCAAGTCGATCGATTCGTCTCGCAAGCGTCGATTTGACCGGAGCGGACTGCCCCGCCAAAGGTGCAGACACTTTCTGATAGCCTTGAGCGGGTAGCGCAGCCGGAAAGACAGCAAAAGCCCGTTGGACTCAACGAAACCAGTGCAGACAACCGTTGTGCGACCCCGAGCATGGAAGACAAGATTCTGGAACCCACAGGGGGTTGCGGAAGTCACCATCCTGTTCCTGGTCATCACTTTCTTTCTTTTCTACGGACTAGTGCCCATCTTCGGCGGGGCAGGGCTCGGCCTGGTCGGTGCGGACGAGCCTCGTTACGCCCAGGTAGCACGGGAGATGCTCACCCGGCACGATTACGTAACGCCCATGCTCTACGGCAAGCCGTGGCTCGAGAAGCCGGCGCTTTACTACTGGCGTGCCATGTTTGCCTTTCGCGAGTTCGGCGTCTCGGACTGGGCCGCCCGGCTGCCCTCCGCGACTTTCGCGTTCACCCTGGTGACGTTGATCTACCTGCACATGCGGCGCTTTCGGCAGGGCGGCGAGATTGATGCCGCCGTGATCACCGCAACCTGCGCCGGCATCTTCAGCTTCGCCCGCGGCGCCTCCACAGACATGCAGCTGGCTGCGCCGCTCGGCATCGGCATGCTCGGCTGGTACGCCTGGTATGAGACGGACTCCAAGTTCTGGCTGTTTGACTTGTACTTCTTTGTCGGCGCGGCCACGCTTGCCAAGGGGCCGGTTGCTCCTTTCCTGGCGCTGGTCATCATCCTTGCCTTTGCCGCGCTGCGCCGGGAGTGGACCGTTCTCCGACGAACGTTCTGGTGGCCCGGCGCGGTGCTCTACCTTGCTATGGTGCTGCCCTGGTTCATCGCCGTCCAGAGCAGGAATCCCAACTTCCTGCATGTCTTCTTCTTTGAACACAACCTGGAGCGGTTCGCCACCAACCGCTTTCAGCATGAGCAGTCCGTCTGGTACTACGCCCCCATCATCCTGCTCGCGCTGATGCCCTGGGCGGCGATTGCGCTGGCTGCCTTTGCCGATGCAGTGCGCGAGAGCTTTGCCGAGTGGCGCGCCCGCCGCGCCAAGCACCACTACATGGGCCACCAGCGCGCGGGCGATGCCTTCCCGGAGTTTCTTGTACTGTGGGCGCTGATCCCGATCGTCTTCTTCTCCTTCTCGGAGTCCAAGCTGCCCGGCTACGTGCTTCCGTCGCTGCCGCCGCTCACCATTCTTTCTGCCGATTATCTCAATCGCATCCGCGAGCGCGGTATCCATCCACTGCTGCTCGCTCTGCACGCGCTCATGCTGGGCGGCTTGACCGCATTCGTGCTCCTGATTCCCCGGCTGGTGCTGATCGAGGATGCCGGCAGTGACGCGTGGCCGCCAAGGCAGGCGATCGTTGCCGCATGCATGGCCGGCGTCGGCGCCATCATTCTGGTGCTGGTGGTAGTGGCTCGCTTCGGCATCGAGAGGCTGCGCGTCGGGACAGTTGTACCGCTGGTGGTGCTGGTGACCTTCCTTTTCGGGCTGGGACCCATCGGGATCCCCGGCAGGCTCTGGAGCCTGCCGGCAATGCCTGCCTCAAAGCGCACCATTCAGATCCTCGACATGTCCTACTCGCCCAGGCCGCTCGCGAACCTGCTCGATCAGATCTCGCCCAAGCCCGGAGTGGTGGCGGTATTTCGGGTCCGACGCGACGTTGAGTATGGACTCTCCTTTTACCGCGATCAGCGCGTAGCCGACTACGACCAGGGCGGGGTGCCCAGGGTCAGCCACTTGCTGGTGACGCGCAAAGCCTATGCGGGCGAAGTCGCGCTGCGCCTTGCCGCCCGCAGCTATGCCCCGCTGTTTGAGTTCCCACAACAGAACCTGCTTGTGTATCAGGTCGATGCAGCGAAGTGACATCTCACCCGGGGCCACATAAACTGGGCGCTTGGAAGCACTAAGTGGCGAGCCCGTACTTCGCCCGGCTACAATGCACCCGCGTGCGTACAGTGCACCAAGCGGATACAGTTCGTCTGAAAAGAGATCAGAAGCTTTGAGCGCGATCGTCCAACCCGAGATCCTGGACCTGCGGCACTACTCGGCCAGCAGCCTGCGTCCGGTGCTCGAGGCGGAAAGCCGCCTGTGGAGCGAGCTGCTCGCGTGGGATTATCGTTCCTCGACCGACCTTTTGCTGCAGTACCTGGACGCGCGCGTGCTTCCCGGCTTCGTCGCGGTCGAAGAGGGCCGGGTGATCGGCTACTCCTTCTGCGTGTACGAGGAACGCAAGGCCGTGATTGGCGACGTGTTTGCTGTCGCCCAGCGTGACTCCGAAGTCTCTGCTGTAGGCGTGGAGACGCTGCTGCTGGAGCACTTGATCAACCTGCTGCAGCATTCGCCGGGAGTCGAGCGTATTGAGTCGCAGCTGCTGCTGCACTCGCATAATCAGCATGGCGACACCTTTCGCAAGACCGGTTTTTCGGTTCACCGGCGGCTCTTCCTTGAACTTGATCTCGGCAACTGGCCGGTGCCGCCAGCGGTTCCGCGCGGGGTCGAGATGGAACTCGATCCGGTGCTGGAGGAGCTCGGCCGCCGCAACATCGAGCTGCGTGGCTGGCGCGACTCTGACTTCTCGCCCGCCGGCACGGTGATCGCCGAGGCCTACGAGGGGCACCTGGACAGCGTCATCAACGACCAGTACCGCTCCGTGGCCGGCTCTCTGCGTTTTCTGCACAACATCATTCGCTTTCCCGGCTGCGGGCTGTTCGATGCCGGCAGCTCACGCGTGCTCTCAGACCGAGCGACGGGGGAGCTGCTCGGGGTTCTGCTCTGCTCACGCGTTCGGGGCGACGTAGGCCACATCACGCAGGTCTGCGTGACCAAGCGCCTGCGCGGCCTGGGAGCCGGCCGCCTGATGCTCGAGTCGGCGATCGCTGACCTCGCCGCCAGAGGCTTTCGCAAGCTCTCACTCACCGTCACCGAAGCAAACGGCAACGCCGTCGGCCTCTACCAGCGCATAGGCTTCACAGAAAAGCATGCCTTCGACGCGATGGTCTGGACTGCATAAGAATAAGACCCCCTGCGCGAGAGGCGCCACTTTCGACGGGTGGGATCGCTCTTCGGGGGCAAGGGGTCTTGCCTATCTCCGGACGAAGTACATCAGCCAGCTGGCTGCGAGGACGGAGCCGATGAACAGCACCCAGCAGTAAAGTCCGTAGCGGACCATGGCGCGCGGGGTGATGCGCTGGGTGATGCCAAAGACGACGGACGTAAGGGTGGCAAACAGGAGCACAGCCAGGAAGTGCGATGGAGCGAAGTTCATGCAGGCTTCCTGCCGATCTTGAGGTTGTGCGCATCGACAGCGGCGATAAAGTTCAAGAGGCCGGCGACCACCACAAACTTGGTGCCGTAATCGGCAGTGGTGATCGTTACTACGTTCCTGCCCAGCCCGAGCGCGCGGCCTGCAAAGTAGAGTAGCCCTGAGCCCAGGTCTCCGACGAAACCGAGCGCGTTCAGCGGGTCATCAAGGTTCGGCAGGTAGAGCTTGCCCTGCATCGCCAATCCCAGCCAGAACATGGCGGTGATGGACGCGAAAAGAAGCAGTGCGCGTACCCAATGGCGCGTCAGCAGGTGACCGGCGCCAGGAACCAGCCAGCCCAGGATAAGTGCGAGAGAGACCACGGGGGGCTTGGCCGTGGCTGGGAGTGTGTCGGGCATCCCTGTGATTCTACCGTAATGGCCCGGTTAAATCCGTACCAGCTCCTTCTGCACGCGGCCGGTTACGCGCGCTTCGGTCGAGCTGGTGAGCATGTTCACCTCGCTGCGAATACCGAACTCCGGCAGGTAGATTCCAGGCTCAATCGAGAAGCAGGTGTTCGGCAGCAGCAGCCGTTCATCATGGGTCTCAAGGTCATCCAGATTGGCCCCGTTGCCATGGATGGCCGTGGCGATGCTATGACCGGTACGATGGGTGAAGTATTCGGCGAACCCTGCCTGCTCAATCACCGCGCGCGCTGCGGCGTCTGCCTGCCAGCCGGCGATGGGTGTTCCCGAGCCAAAAGCCTGCTCTACGACGCCTGTGGCTGCGTCGCGCGCGGTGCAGACCGCCCTGAAGACCTGCTGCTCCCGCGCGGTCGGCTCGCGGCCGATCACTCCGGTCCAAGTGATGTCATAGAAGACGCTGGTGAGCATGTTCGTGCGCGCCCATATGTCAATCAGCAGGAAGTCACCCTCCTTGATCACGCGCGAAGCGGTGGCCGAGGGCGCGTAGTGCGAGTCGGAGGTGTTCTCGTTGACCGAGACGTCGGGATTGTTCTCCCAGACCAGGTCGCGTGCGTGCATCGCGTCGGTCAGATACAGCATCAGGTCGTGCTCCGTGGTTCTGCGGCCGCTGTTCAGCCGCGAACGCAACTCGGCGAACGCCGAGGCAAGAATCTCGTCGATTGCCTGCTGCGCCTCATAGTGGGAGGTGATCTGTTCCGGCGTCAGCACTGCTTCAAAGGTGGCGACCAGGTCGGCCGAACTGGCGATTGTCTTCCCGAAGGAGCGCAGCAGCTCGATGGTGCCTGCATCGACAATCGACAGCGTGGGCAGTGCGCAGTTAGGCGAGTACTGCATCGCCAGCTTCGCATGGGGCGCTACCATCTGGCGCAGAGCGTCCTCGTGCTCCTGCCACGACGAGTACACCAGCCTTTCGCCCGGCAGCGGGTCCAGCCTTCCTGCCTCGATCCGGTGCACTAGCTTGCGCGGCTCGCCTTCGGCAGGGATCAGGTAGTACCAGCGCCGGGTCACGTGCGCGGTGCCATCAAGCCCCAGCACCCGGTAGGCGATGGCGTCGCGCAGGTGATGGTCGTAGAAGAGCCATGCGTCGATTTGTTGCGCTTTCAGGGCGGTTCGGATCGCGTCAAGATTCATCATTCACTCTCTGCCCGAGTGTAACGATATGCTGACGTGGTGTGTTGAGGAGGGCCCTTGGCCTGGTACGAATTAGACCACGCGGACGACCCGGAGTTGGACGAGCTGGCGCAGCAGTTCTGCCTGCACCCGCTGCATATTGAAGACGCGCGCAACCCGGACGAGCGCGTCAAAGTGGAAGTCGGCGCGGGCTACACCTTTGCGCTGCTCAAGGTGGTCACCCTGCCGCCCAAAGGCGCGCCCGTCTTTCACTCCTTCAGCGTCTTTGCCAGCGACAGCTTCTGCATCACCATCGGCGACCGCGGCCTGCGGGAAATTGCGCAGATCCTCATCCGCCCGCACCAGGAAGGCCCACAGACCAGGCCCGCGCGGATTCTGTATTTGATCTTCGACAGCCTGGTGGACTCGTACTTTCCGGTGCTCGATCGCACGGATGACCGCATCGACGAGCTGCAGGATAGGGTTCTCGCATCGCCCACGCCGGCGGTGCTCGAGGAGATATTCGACCTCAAGCGGGAGATGGTCGACCTGCGCCGCGTGCTCGTCAACACCCGCGACGCCAGCATGCACCTGCAGCGCGATCCAGGATCGATTGTCGATGCCAAGCACCAACTCTTCGTCCGCGATATCTACGACCACGTCGCGCGATTGCTCGACACAGTAGAAACGCAGCGCGACTTACTCAATAACACGCTCGATATTTATTTATCGAGTATTGCCAATCGTACTAATGAAGTGATGAAGGTACTGACGGTGCTAAGTACGATCGCGCTGCCGGCGCTGGTGATCAGCGGGGTGTTCGGGATGAACGTGAAGGGGCTGCCGTGGCTCGATTACCGCTGGGGCGCGGAGATTGTCGC
>CAXUND010000028.1:0-2739 GCA_964252445.1 uncultured Acidobacteriaceae bacterium
TCACCCTGCAGGTGTGAAAGAAAGCCGATGACCGACGTGCCGCGCTTGAGCTTGGCCTTGAGCTTGGGGATGAGCGCGAGCGGCTTGGCCGCGGCATTGTTCAGGTCGAAGACGATCAGCGAAGGCCGGTCGGCTTCCGGCGTGTCGGTAAGTCGCGAGATGGTGTCCTTGTCCGCCTTCAGGAAACCAACCTTGACTCCCAGCTTTTTTGCGGTCTCCTGCAACTTGGCGACGACGAAAAGGTCTTCAATAAAGCACAGAATGCGGGTGGGGGCGTCCTCGCGAACCGCAATAGGTGGCTCGAAACCGTCGACGTAGGGGTTGCGCGCAGCGATGTTCCCATTCGGGAGATCGCGTTCGCTCATGGCACGATGGCCGCCGCGATACTCCATGGAAGGGCCGTCGGCAACGTTCCCGTTTACCATGCGATAGCTGTGATCCATGGGCCCGACAAAGGCCGGAGCCTGCCGGCGCTGCTTGTTCTTGCGTCGTGCTCCCTGTTGCTGGCCGTTGCCGGGACTGCTCGCCTGCTGCGACTTCGCAAAGTTCCGCGGCTGCCCATTGCCGTTCTGGCTGCTTTGGCCGTTCTGGAAGGCGCCGTTCCCCTGGCGCTGCTTCTTCTGACTGTGCGGCTTGTGCTGGCCGTTCGAGGGAGGCGCAACTGCCGGCTGGGCCAGGCCGGTGCTTTCAATCACAGTATCCGGGGCGGTCGCAGCCGGATCGCCTGGAACAGGAGGCGCCTGGGCAAAGCCTTTGCTCGCCTTTCGGCGGCGCCGGCGTCGGCGCTGCTGGCCGGTAAGCTGTCCGGCCGGGGGCGTTCCGCTGGCGGACTCTGTCTGCTGTATCTGGGGCACGGGTGAGAACCCGGAGACGGGCTCGTTCTGTTCTGTTGTCATGCGTACACTTCCTGAAACGGGGAAAAGCTTCCGGTACGGCTGGTGCTGAACAAGCGGGCTTACCTCACTGGTGAAATGCAGACGGATCGGGCATCTTCGCCTGGGCCGGAGGAAGCGCAGGAAGCCTCGCCGCCTTGAGAGCGGGAACGGCGCGGCCATCGAGAACGTTGACGAAGGAATGCAAAAGGTACGATGTCAACTCGCTTTACAGTGAGTGATTTCGCCCCCATCCTCGGACGCCTTCGGGAGTCCTGAACGAGGGCAGTAGTCGCCGGCCTGGCTATGCCGGCCCTTCTTGCCGTGCCGAATCCGGGTTGAACACTCTGGAATCAGCTCAATGTTGATGAGACATCCCAGGTAAGGACTCGAATCCAGAGGCCTTCTGGGACTTCCAACTCTCGAGAAACGCGGCGAGCCAAGGGCATCAGCCACTCGATAGGCAATTCAGATACTACCGGCAAATGCTGTCAGTGACAAGCGGCGGTCATCACGTTTGTAATGGCAGGAGCAGGACTCAGCCCAAAACGGGCAGGAGCATTGGTTCTTAGCAACCGCCCAGGATCCCTCTACAAGTGAAGGGCCGACACTGGCCTCCGGAAGACGAGCAGCAGGGGACTTCTGCTCTTCAAAATAGCTCGCTCCGATCGGGCTGGTACCCTCAGTGAGGATCCGGCTCTCTGTGTCGGAGCGTTGGTGCGTGCGGAGCGCGGTCGAATCTGCACTCTGCGTCTCTGGCACTGTACCTATAAGCAATTGTTATGCCGTATCACCGGATCCCAGGAATCAAAGACTTAGAAGGCCAGTCCTCGGCCGGCTACACATTCCCGTACTGCTGCGCTCCCGTTCTATGCGGAAAATCATAGCCTGTCCTCAGCGCTGACAGATGGCACAGTAGTGGGTGCCGCGGCCTCCCAGCTCGATTCGCCGAACGGGAGAGCCGCACACGAGACAGGGCTGGCCGCCCCGGAGATATACGCGGTGCTCCAGCTGGAAGAAGCCCCGAACCCCCGCCGCATCCACATAGTCGGATACAGAGGAGCCTCCGAGCGCGATGGCGCTCTGAAGTGTCTGCTGCAGTGCCTCCCGCAGGCGCAGCAGCCGGGGCCGGGAGAGCCGTCCTGCCGGGCGGGTCGGCCGGATTCCCGCGCGGAAGAGGCTCTCGTCCGCATAGATGTTGCCTACTCCATGCAGCAAGGCCTGGTTCAGGAGAGCCGATTTGATGGCCTGCTTGCGGCCGCGAAACAGCGCAACAAAGTCGTCCGCGGCAATAGCAAGCGGCTCCTGTCCAGGCCCGCGAAAGCCATCGGCGATCCGCAGCGCCAGCCGCCCGAAGCGCCTCGCGTCGACAAAGCGCAGCTCTCGGCCCGAGGAAAGGCTGAGAACAGCGTGGGTGTGCGGGGGAATAGACACGTTCGCGTCGACCACCAGCAGGCGGCCGGTCATGCCCAGATGCACGATCCACTGGAGCGCTGTCGGCTCGTCCGGACCAAGGTCGAAGACGATGTGTTTGCCCACCCGGTAGACGCGGTTGATCCGCTGACCTGTGAGCGCCTCCGCCATGCGCGCCGGCTCTGTCTTGAACGGTTCCGGCTTCGAGCCTAGCCAGACACGTTCGATCTGTTCGCCATGGATGCGCTCGTGCACGCCATTCGCGACCGTCTCTACTTCAGGAAGTTCAGGCATGCTTGTTCATTGTGGCAGCGTAGCTTACCCCTCAGCCAAGGAGGTGCATGCCGGGCAGCGTGGATGCTTCAAGATCGAAGGTCAGAGTGTGGTCGCAGCCGGCTTCCTCCGCCAGAGCGACAATGCAGCAGTCAGCGAAATCTGCACGAGAGTTGCGAAA
>CAXUND010000028.1:2839-9875 GCA_964252445.1 uncultured Acidobacteriaceae bacterium
CTTTGCATCGTTTGCTCCAGAATATGAACCCGCAGCAGGCTGCGGGCGTTGAAGCCGTGGACGGCCCGGTGCTGATCCTTGCCGGCGCCGGCTCAGGCAAGACGCGCGTCATCACCCACCGCATCGCCTACCTCATCGAGGAGCGCGGGGTTGCCCCCGATGCGATTCTGGCGGTGACCTTCACCAACAAGGCCGCCAAGGAGATGGCCGAGCGCGTCGACAAGCTGATCGGCGCGACGACGATCGCCCGGCCCATGCTGTCGACCTTTCACTCCTTCTGCGTGCGCCTGCTGCGGCGCGACATTGAAGCGCTCCGCGTGAATGGAGAAGGCCTCACGCGCTCCTTCGCCATCTACGACGACTCCGACCAGCAGCAGCTGGCCAAACAGATCATCCGCCGCATGGGTCTTGACGACAAGCAGCTGACGCCGCGGACGGTCATGTCGAAGATCAGCTGGGCGAAGAACCACATGCTCGACCCGCAGGAGTTCTTCCTGCAGTCAGCCGACCCCATCTCCGAGCGCGTGGCCCACATCTACAAGGCCTACCAGACCGAGTTGCGCAAGGCGAATGCGCTCGACTTTGACGACCTGCTGCTCGAGGCGGTGCACCTGCTGAAGGCCTCAAGCGAGACGCGCGAAAAGTACAACCGCAAGTATCGCTACCTGCTGATCGACGAGTACCAGGACACCAATCGCCCGCAGTACGAGCTGATGAAGCTGCTCGCTGGCGCGAACAACAACGTCTGCGTGGTCGGCGACGAGGACCAGAGCATTTACTCCTGGCGCGGCGCTGACATTCGCAACATCCTCGAGTTCGAGAAAGACTTCCCCGGCGTCAAGACCATCCGTCTGGAGCAGAATTACCGCTCCACGCAGATCATCCTTGAGACTGCCGGAGCGGTGGTCGCCCGCAACGCGCAGCGCAAGGGAAAAGACCTGTGGACCGCGCGCGAGGGCGGCGCGCTGATCGGCTACTACGAGGCGCCGGATGGGGAGAACGAAGCGCTCTTCATCGCCGACTACGTGAGCAAGTACCTGCGCAAGGCCGGAGAAGAGCAGGACCTGCCGCGCGCGGCCGTGCTCTACCGCACCAACTCGCAGTCGCGTCTGATAGAAGAAGCGCTGCGGCGCTACGGCATCACCTACACCATGGTCGGCGGCTTCTCGTTCTACGAGCGCGCCGAGGTCAAGGATCTGATCTCGTATCTGAAGCTGATACAAAATCCGCATGACTCGATCGCGCTGCAGCGCGTGATCAATACTCCGCCGCGCGGTATCGGCAAAACCACCATGGAGACGCTGGAGCGGCTGGCGATCGAGACCGGCACCAGCACCTGGGTCGCGATTGGCCGCGCCTTGCGTGAGCGGCTGCTCCCCGGCCGCGCGCTGATCGCGCTCGACAACTTCAGAAAAATGATCGAGGACGGCCGAGCCATGTTAGCCGCAGGCTTCGCAGACAAGCTGTCGGCCGATGTTGCAGTTGCCGCCGAGATTTTCGAAGCAGCGGAGACGGCAGGAGCGGCCGACTCACCATACGAGACAGATGAGGAAGATTTCAGCTTCGATTTCGGCGCTTCCACACAAGGCACCCTCGCGCTTGAGGCCGACTTGGACTTCGATCCTTCGAGCTTTGCGGACACGGCTCCGCTTGATGCAACGTCTTTCAATCCCTTTGAGCAGGATGAGTTGCCCCGCACCCGACCTGCGATGGCGCCTCTTGCTGAGCCGGACGCCGCCGAAGCTGTAGAAGGCTTCCGCAAGCCCGGCGACCCGGCCACGCTGCCGGAGTTGATCCGCTTCATCAATGACCGCTCCGGCTACATCCGCGCTTTGGAGGACGAAGGAACGCCCGAAGCGTTCTCGCGCATAGAAAACCTGAAGGAGCTTGCCAACGCCGCGCAGGACGCGCAGACCCGTGGCGAGACGCTCTCGGAGTTTCTCGACCACGCAGCGCTGGTCTCGGACACCGACAAGTTCGACGCCGACTCGCGGGTGACGCTGATGACCTTGCACTCGGCCAAGGGGCTCGAGTTCCCGGTTGTTCTCCTCGCCGGCCTCGAAGAGAGCCTCTTCCCGCACTCGCGCTCGCTCAACGATCCCGCACAAATGGAAGAAGAGCGCCGCCTCTGCTACGTCGGCATGACGCGCGCCATGGACGCGCTGGTGCTGACGCGCGCGCGCTACCGCCGCCGCTACGGTAATGACATGCCGGAGGCCAGCATCCCGTCGCGCTTTCTTGAAGAGGTGCCGGTGCACCTGCTCAAGGACCTCGGGGAAGGCGCCGGCTACGCGCAGCGTGCCACAAGCTGGGGCGGCTACGGCGCGTCAGGCTCCCGCTACGGCAGGCAGCTCGACGACCGCTTCGCCGTGCGCCGGGGCTCCAGTTCCGAAAGCACCGGCGAGCGCCACTACAGCTACGAAGACGAAGACCAGCGGCCGGTCGTAAGAACCTCACCCGGGCCGCCCGCGCGCTACGCCGGGGCGAAAGGCGCCGCCGGCGGCGGTTCGCTCGACAATATTGCCCAGTTCTTCGGCGCCCGCGGTAGCGGATCGATCCCCCGCCCCAAGCTGGAAGTCGAAGCTCCGAGCGGCGCCACCGGCTTCAAGAGCGGCCAGCGCGTCCGTCATCCGAAGTACGGCGAAGGCGTGGTCTTCCGCCGCGAGGGCGACGGCGAAGACGCCAAGCTGACCGTGCAGTTCACCCAGCACGGCGTCAAAAAGCTGGTGGAGAAGTTCGCGAAGTTGGAGCGGGCGTAACTTAAGCCTGAGACTTGTTCTTCCAAAGGCTTAATGCAAGCAGAATATCGTTGAAGATTGCCGCCTCGTAGATCGAGTCCGTTCCAGCTTTCTCCTTAATTGCGGGAAGCGCTTCAATGAGCCGCTCGAACGCGCTCATCATCTTGGGAACGGTGACGGATTGACCCTCGGGCAAAAAGATGCTTCTGAGCCTCGCCATGATCTGCCTGGGAGTGCCATTGTGGATGAAAGGATCAAGCCCATTCAGATCGCTGGTCGAGCGCTGTATGCGATAGTTTTCCTGCTCGAAAATATAGACTTGGTGCCTCCCCGGCTCCGTACGCGAGCGATAGAGCGCCAAACCAAGCTCAAGCGGCATGTTGAATCGTGGCACACCGCCCGCGGAAGTCACTCGTGAGAGATCGTGAATCGAGTAGTGCGCGCTCTGAATAAGTCGAATGATGGTTTCGAGTCTGCTGATGTCGTGCGGGACGGCAAGGGTTAGCTTCGCCGTTAGCCCCAACATGGTCAGGCCAGTAGTGTAGGCAAGATAGAGCTGTTCAAAGTCTGTATCGTAAGGAATATTCAGGAAGACAGACTTAGACTCGCTTCGCGCCACTGGTAGTCCGCTTCGTCGCTACTACTTTCTTTACCTGAGAGCGCGAGGCGCGCTTTGGCGAGTTAGCTCGTGAGTTGAAGAATCCCTTCTCCTCAAGCATCTTGCGCAACTCCTCCAGATGGGACCGGCTTACGCCAAGCTCATCCGCCATCTGCTCTGGCGTGGGGATGGGGCCGCGAAGAATCACAGGCTTGTGCATAGCTGCATTGTACTGCAGCGGCTGAGTGGCGCTACCGGCCGGCGTCCAAGGCCAACTGGCCCGCTGCGACAAAGCTCTTCGCATGCGCCAGCTCGGGCCGCCGGCTTTCCCCACCATCGGCTGTCGACTTGAGCAGCGCCGCGTAGTATCGCGTCGCCTCATCCTTCTGCCCCGCCGCCTCCGCTGCGCGGCCTGCGTTGTAAAGGCCGTTGAAGCGGTTCGGACTCAGCCTGGTCGCGACGCGATACTCAACCAGCGCTTGCTGCGCCTGGCCGAGCTCGAGCAGCATGTCTGCAAGCATCTCGCGCGCCGGGATGTCGACTTCACCCTGCCCGACCATATCCTGCAGATCCGCCGCTGCACGCATCTGCTTCAGTGCCTCATCATTCCTGCCGCTCGCGTAACTCGCCCAGCCGGCAATCTCGTCGCGGAGGATCGCCGTGCCGGTTGAGTCGGCATAGTAGGCGTGCTTGCCCTTTCGTACTTCGGCGATCAGCGCGTCATATTTAACCAGATCCGCCTGCGCCTGCTCCGCCCGTTTCAGGTGCCCGTCGGCGATCGCGCGTGCCCACCAGGTCATGGTCTCGATCTCAGGCAGGGAGCCAGGCTGCGGCTTCAGCGTGGACGCCGTCTGCCAGTCGCGCATCTCCAGCGCGTAGAAGACCGGGAACTTGCCGGTGTAGTACTCGACCATGCCGTTCATGTGGGGGTGGGCATCAGGCATGGCCGCAAGCCTGCTCATCAGCTTCGGAACAGACGCGAGGACCTGCTTTGCCTTCGCATCCTCGGCGCTCTGCAGGTAGGCATACATCAGGAAGTCGTAGGAGTGCGGCTCATCCATGATGCCGTTCCTGCCCCTTGCTTCGGCTGCCTCCGACGCCTGGATCGACGTAAGCTGAGAATCGATATCCTGGCGCCACAGGCCCAGACGCGCGTAGATGTGCCCCGACATATGCACCGCATGCGCGCCCGACTGCGCAATCTCGCCGTAGTGGTCCGCCGCGGCGAGTCCCTGTTGCGCCATGGCCGGGTTGTCGCAGGCATGAATGATGTAGTGTACGACTCCGGGATTGTCCGGGTGAGTGACGAAGAGCGGCCGGAGCACCGCGAGCGCCTTGTGCTCCTGGGTAAGGGTCGTGTCGTCAGGCGCCTCCACCGCCAGCAGCGAAAGCGCATAAAAGGCGCCGGCGTCGGCATCCTCCGGATACTGGCGGTAGACCTTCTCCATGGCTCCGGAGTACGCGTGCGCGCGTGCCACGAAGTCCTGTGGGCCGGGGCGGTAGAAGGCCGACAACGCATCAATGTAATCGCGTTCACGCTGGCTGCGCGCGTGTTCCCCCTGCGCCCGCTCCATGGCTTCCCAGCCGCGCTTCATGGCGTCTTCATCCGGGCGGTTCCAGATCTGGTGCCAGCCGCTCATGGCGATGCCCCACTCGGCAATTGCGCAGTGAGGGTCGGCGCGGGCAATCCGTTCAAACTGCGCCTGCGCCTCCGAGTACCAGAAGTCGTGCAGCAGCGCGACCCCGCGCCGGAAGTCCGTCTGCTGCGATGGCAGGCAGGAGATGGGGAAGGAGACCGTGCCCAGCCGCTCGCCTGTTGTTGGCTCAGGCGCCGGATGCATCGGCATCGATGGCATAGACTGCGCCACGGACACAGCCGCGGCGAGGGCAAACAGGCAGGGCAGCAGGACTCTCATCGTCGTAAGAATTGTAGACCTCGACGCGAGCGCTTTGGCGGAAGCAAGCCCCGTCGTTGCTCCAAAGGAAGGCAGACCCAGGCAGGCGCCGTCATCTGTAGTACAACGTAACAGTGCGGTGATCGCACTGAAATCAAGGAATCGAGACAGATATGGCAAACACAAAGAGCATCGAGAGCGTAGAAGAGCGCAAGGCAGTCAAGCGCGCGGCCCGGAAGAAGGCGGCCCCAAAGGCCCCGCGGACTGGCGCTCGCGGCGAGAACAAGGCCAAGGTGAAGAAGGCAGCCCGCGGCGCATCGAAGCGCTAAAAGGCAATAGAAGGAAAGACAAGCTTCCGCGCCGCCCCAGCGCGGAGGCCCGACAGCATCAGCCGACCCGACACACAGAGCCCGTTCCCGGTACTTTCAGAGGAGCACGACCCTGTCGAGCCAACTGTTCGCGAAGAAGTCGATCGACAAGCTCATCTCGGAGTCGGAAGACCCTGCGTGTGCGCTCAAGAAGACGCTGGGGCCGGTCTCGCTCACCGCGCTCGGCATCGGGGCCGTCATCGGCTCGGGCATCTTCACCGTCATCGGCACGGCCATCGCCGGGGAGAAGTTCGACACCACCTCCGTGCTCAACACTCCGGTCGCGGACTACCTTATCCATCACACCGCGCTGGTCGGCCGCCCTGGCGCCGGACCGGCGCTCGCGCTCTCACTGGTGCTGGTCGCAGTCGTCTGCTGCTTTACCGGCCTCTGCTATGCGGAGCTGGCGTCGATGATCCCCATCGCCGGCTCCGCCTACACCTACACCTACGCCACCATGGGCGAGCTGGTCGCCTGGATCATCGGCTGGGACCTGATCCTCGAATACGCCTTCTCGAACATGGCGGTCTCGGTCGGCTTCGCCGCGCACCTGGTCGACCTGATGGACTGGCTCGGCATTCATCCATCGCTGCGGTGGATCTCTCCGGCGTATCTCCCATCCGGATTACAAGACCTGCAGGGGAACACCCTTTACGGCTCCGGCTGGCACTTCGGCTTCAACATCCCGGCCTTCCTGGTGGTGATCCTGCTTACGGTGGTGCTGGTCCGCGGCATCCGCGAGTCGGCTGCGACCAATAACGGCATGGTCATCCTCAAGATCGCCGCGATCGTAATCTTTGTCGTTGCTGCTTCGGGCTATATCCATCCGGCCAACTGGCACCCGTTCTTTCCCAACGGCTGGTCGGGCGTACTCACCGGCGGCTCGATTATTTTCTTTACCTACATCGGCTTTGACTCAGTTTCGACCGCGGCCGAAGAGTGCAGGAACCCGCAGCGCGACGTGCCGATCGGCATCATCGCGACACTGGTCGTGAGCACCCTTTTGTATATCGGCGTGGCCGTGGTGCTCACCGGGCTCATCAAGTGGGACCGCCTGATCGACGACGCAGCGCCGGTCGTCAACACGCTGAAGAAGCTGTCGATGCAGCCCGGCGGGCACTCGCTGCACTGGGTACGGCTGGTCATCCTCATCGGCGCGCTGCTGGGGATGATCTCGTCGATCCTCGTCTTCCAGATCGGCCAGGCGCGCGTCTGGTTCGCGATGTCCCGCGATCGCCTGCTGCCCACCGTTTTCTCACACGTGCATCCGCGCTTCCGCACCCCGGCGGTCGCGACCTGGGTTGCCGGCTTTGTCGTGGCTTTACCTGCCGGCCTTTTAGACATCGGCACCTTCTCCGACCTTTCAAACATCGGCACCCTCTTCGCCTTCGTGCTGGTCTCGATCGGGGTGCTGATCCTGCGCTACAAGGATCCAGG